>JAPOXI010000039.1 GCA_026707185.1 Chloroflexota bacterium | reverse complement strand
CGCCCGTCTACACTGGCATCGTCCCGCCAAGCCTCGGAGCCGGTGTGACGGCCAATCTCAACCCCACCCGGTCGCCCCGCCATTCGGGGCGCCGCTACCTCCCCGAGGGGTCCGGCGTCAGCGTGCTCAGCTACGTCCTGGTCACCGCCGTCTTCGTCATCGTCCTGATCGTCGTGCTCACCTCCCTTGGCAACAGCATCGGCGAGGGCCTGCAGGACCTCGTCGACCAGATCCCCATCAGCCTCTGAGGAGCCGCTAGCCCCGTGGACCGCGATCCCGACGAATACGCCCCCGTCGAGTACCTCCGCCGCCTCACCGGCCGCGGCCGCCGCGTCATCCGGCATGCCGAACTCGAAGCCACCCGGCTCGGCCACGACGCCGTCGGCCCCGCGCACGTTCTCCTCGCCGTCCTCGGATCCCCCCAGACCGCCGCCGCTCGCCTCCTGCGCGACGCAGGAGTCGCCCTGGAACCCGTGCGCGACGCTCTCGTCGACACCCTGCCCCCTGGCTACGTCCGGGATGAGGGCCGCCGACCACTCTCCGCCCAGGGCCGCAACATGTTGCGCTCCGCTGCCCTTGAGGCCGAACGCATGGGCGTCCGCTTCATCGGCACCGAACACCTGCTGCTCGGGGCCCTGGCCAATGCCGGGCGCCGCACCTCCGGCGCGCTCGCCTCGGCCGGCATCGAGTTCCGTTCACTCCGACGCCGCGTCGAAGCCGCCTATCAGCCTGGCTCCCCCGGCCGCGGCCGGCGTCGCCGCGGCCGCTGGCGCGGGCGCGGACGTCGCGGCAAGCCGCGCAGCATGCTGGCCGAATACGGCAGCGATTTCACCAATGCTGCCCGCACCGGCGACCTGGACCCTGTCATCGGCCGGCAGGTCGAAATGGACCGCGCCATCGAGGTCCTGCTGCGCCGATCCAAGAACAACCCGGTGCTGGTTGGCGACGCCGGCGTTGGCAAAACGGCCATCGTCGAAGGCCTGGCCCACCGCATCGTCAAGGGCGACGTGCCGGAAGAGCTGCAAACCAAGCGGTTGGTGTCCCTCAGCCTCCCCGGCATGATCGCGGGCGCCAAGTACCGCGGCGAGTTTGAGGAACGCGTCCAGCAGCTCATCGCCGAAGTCCGCAAGAGCGGTGACGTCATCCTCTTTATCGACGAGCTGCACACCGTCATCGGCGCCGGGGGGGCTGCGGGCTCGCTGGACGCCGCCAACCTGCTCAAGGGTCACCTGGCCCGCGGCGAGGTCCAGGTCATCGGCGCCACTACCTGGCGCGAGTACCGCCGCTACATCGCCAACGACAAGAGCCTCAACCGCCGCTTCCAGCCCATAGACGTCGACGAACCCAGCGACGAGGACGCCATCGAGATCCTTAAGGCCCTGCGCCCGATCTACGAGTCGTATCACGGCGTGGAGGTCACCGACGACGCCGTGGACGCCTCCGTGCACCTGTCCCGCCGCTACGTCACCTCGCGCCAGTTGCCCGACAAAGCCATCGACTTGGTGGACGAGGCCGCCGCTCGAGCAAAGGTGCTGCGACAAACCCCGCCCACCCGCATAGTCGAACTCCTGCGCCGAATCAAGGAACTGGATGCCGAAATCGCGGCGGAGCCTGAGTCGCCGGATGACCCGGCGCATCCTCCCGCCGCTAGGCGCCGGGTACGCGATCAGGTCGCCGACGAACTCCGTGACGAACGCGCCGCCTGGGAAGCCGAAGTTGGCACCGATCGCCCCGTCATCGCCCCGCACGAAATAGCCGAAGTGCTGTCGTCCTGGATCGGTGTGCCGCTGCCCACCCTGGCCGAAAACGACTCCGATCGCTTCCTTCACATGGAAGACGACTTGCGAAAACGTGTCGTTGGACAAGATGACGTGCTCAGCGAACTCGGCCGCGCCCTGCGCCGCGCCCTGGCCGGTATGCGCGATCCGCGCCGCCCGATTGGATCCTTCCTGTGCCTCGGCGAGTCGGGCGTGGGCAAAACGGAAACCGCCAAGGCCCTCGCCCAGTTCGTCAGCGGTACTGACGAAAACCTGGTCCGGGTCGACATGTCGGAGATGTCGGAGTACCACAACATCTCACGACTCATCGGCTCGCCGCCTGGCTACGTTGGCTTCGATGAAGCCGGTGGCCTAACCGAAGCTGTCCGCCGCAACCCCTACTCCGTCGTCCTCTTCGACGACGTCGAGAAAGCGCACCCTCGAACGCTGCAGGTCCTGCTGCAAATCATGGAAGACGGCCTCCTGACCGATGCCAACGGCCGCCAGGTCGACTTCCGCAACACTATCGTCGTGCTCACCTCCAACTTGGGCGTCGACCAGGTCGCCGGACCCACAATCGGATTCGAGCCCACCGCTGAGTCAGCCCGTCGCCATACGGCCTACGAATCCCGTATCCGCGAATACGCCCGACGCCAACTGCCCGGCGAGTTCCTGAACCGGCTCGACCGTCTGGTCGTCTTCCGCGCGCTCGAAGAAGAGGACATCCGGGAAATCGCCCGTCGGACGCTCTCGGACGCCATCCTCCGCGCTGAGAAGCTCGGCATCCGGCTCCACATAACCTCCGACGCGCTTGATTACATCGTCAACGTCACTCTGGGTCGTCATGCTGGGGCTCGACCGATCGCTCAGCTGGTCGGCGAATACGTCGACCAACCGCTCACCGATCGCGTCATGCAGACCGCCGCCGAAGGACGCGAGTTTGAACTGCGGGTCCAGGACGGCAAGCCCACCATCGTCGAGACCACGCCAAGCCCCGCAGGCGCCGCCGGCTAGACCGATGCGCCTGGGCTGATGGCGAAACACGCCCCGCCCGACCGAAGCCAGGGCGGGGCAGTCTTTCGCGGCTTCGCCAAATCTGCCGCCGACGGTGGTCGCACCGCCCGCCGCGCCCTCGCTGCCGCCCTCTTCCCACCGCGCTGCGCCGCCTGTGGCCGCCCCGGCACAGCTCTCTGTCAACCCTGCCTCGCAACCGCGGTACCCCTGCCCCACCCTCAATGCCGCCAATGCACGCGCCCCCTCACCTATGGCGACCAATGCGCCCGCTGCCGTCTCGAGCACCGCCGGGTCGACCACCTGTACGTCCCCTTCGCCTACACCCCGCCGATCCTCCAGGTAGTGCATCGCTTCAAGTACGCCAACAGGCGCTACCTCGCCGCCGATCTGGCCGCCCTCGCGATGTCGGCTCTCCCGCCCGACGTCCGGGTCGACCTCGTCGTGCCTGTTCCGCTCGCCCCCAGCCGCGAACGCCAGCGCGGCTATAACCAGGGTCAACTACTCGCGGTCGAGGTTGCTCGAAACCTCAACCTCCCATTGGATTGCAGCGTCCTCATTCGCCTTCGCGACACCCCGCCGCAGACCTCGCTCCCCCGAGCGCGACGTCTCGCCAACGTCCGCGGCGCCTTCCGTGCGCTTCGAAAGCTATCGGGCGACCGAATTCTGCTGGTGGACGACGTCACGACCACCGGGGCGACCATTGAGGCCGCCACCCGCGCCTTGCGGCGTCGCGGCGCCGCATGGGTCGGCGCCCTGGCGCTGGCGCGAACCCCCGAGGAACGCTCCGACGTTCCGCCGAATCCGTCCGATTTACACCTGTAGCGTTGATATACTTCGGCAATCTCGCGGCTGGGAGGCCCGCCCCCTTGGCCGCGTCTTCCCAAGCGCGTAAGGGGTGCGCCGGATGGCCATCAGGCGTCGCGGCGGAGTGCAGAGCTTTCCGGATGTCCCGGTAGACCTTTGGGTCACCTGCCGCAAGTGTGGCGGCATGCACTACCGGCCGGAATTCGAAGCCGCGCTCCGGGTGTGCCCCGGCTGCAACTACCACGATCGCCTCGACGCCGCTGAACGCATCGCCCTCCTGCTCGACGACCCCGACACATTTCACGAGATCGATGCTGACATCACCGCCGCCGATCCGCTCGACTTTCGTCGCCCTAGCGGCTCGTACGTTGATCGCGTCGACAAGGCCCGTGCCCTTACCTCCCGCAACGAGGCCGTCGTCTGCGGCGTCGGCGTGCTGCAGGGCCGTTCAGTCGCGTTGGGAGTCATGGAGTTTGGTTTCATCGCCGGCAGCATGGGATCGGCCACCGGCGAAAAGATCACGCGGCTCTTCGAGCACGCGCTGAGCCACCGCCTGCCGGTCATCACCGTCACCGCGTCCGGCGGCGCCCGCCAGGACGAAGGCCTCTTCGCGCTCATGCAGATGGCCCGCACCACGGCCGCGGCCGCTCGGCTCGGCGAAGCGGGCCTCCCGCATATTTGCGTTATGGCCGACCCGACGTTGGCCGGAGTGACGGCCAGCTTTGCCGCCGTCGCCGACGTCATCGTCGGAGAGCCCGGCGCAACCATCCGCTTTGCCGGCTCCCGCGTGGTGCAGGGGACCCTGCGTCGGCGCGCACCGGTTGAAGACCACACGGCCGAGTGGGTGCTGCGCCAGGGCATGCTCGACCTCGTCGTGCCTCGCCGTGAACTGCGGGAGACCCTGAGTCGCGTGATCGGTCACCTGGCGCCGGCGGAAGTTCCCGCCTCGGCCAAGGCGGCGACCGAGGTCGTGCGCGCCTGAGCGCGAGTCACTCCCGTGCTTGAATTCGAGCGCGACCTCGACGACCTCCGCCAACACATCGCCGAACTCGAGCGCGACGCCGGTGCTGATCCGAATTCCCAGGTCGCACGCGAACTCGCGGTCCTACAACTCGAGCTTGAGGCGCGTACGGCCGACATCTTTGCCAACCTGACCCCCTGGCAGCGCGTCCAACTGGCCCGTCATGCGCAGCGCCCCCACACCCAGGATTACATTGACCGACTCTGCTCCGACTTCACCGAACTCCATGGCGACCGCCGCTACGCTGACGATCCCTCGGTTCTTGCAGGGCTAGCAACGTTTGAAGGCCGTAGCGTGATCGTGGTGGGCCACCAGAAGGGCCGAAGCACCACCGAGAACGTCGAGCGGAACTTCGGCATGGCCCACCCCGAGGGCTTCCGAAAAGCCCTGCGCCTGTTCGACATGGCCGAACGCTTCGGACGCCCCGTCCTAACCTTCCTGGACACGCCGGGCGCCAGCCCCACCCTGGACGACGAGAAGCGCGGACAGTCCTGGGCGATTGCCGAAAACATGGCTCGCCTGGCGCGACTTCGCGTGCCCGTCATCATCACTGTCATAGGCGAAGGCGGCAGCGGCGGTGCTCTTGCCCTTGGCGTCGGCGACCGTGTGCTGATGCTGGAACACGCCATTTACTCGGTGGCATCGCCCGAGGCGGCCGCTGCCATCATTTGGCGCGACTCCGACCATGCGGAGGAAGCTGCCGCCGCGCTCGGACTGACGGCCCCGGATTTACTGCGAGCTGGCCTCATTGACCGCGTCGTACCCGAGCCCGAAGGCGGCGCCCACCGCGATTTCGATACCGCCGCGGCCAGCCTCCGCGACGTGCTGGCGCCTATGCTTCAGGAACTCTGCGCCCAGAACATTGACGACCTCGTTAGCGCCCGCTACGCCAAGTTCCGTGCCATGGGCGAACACGAACACGCACCAGCGATCTAGCAACGATTGCCCGAAGTAAGGAATCAATGGGCGGCAAACGGTTCGGTCGCGCTCTAGCTGGATTGGCATACGCGTGGTCAGCCGTCCGAAAGCCTGTCCGGCAGCGGTTCCATGGTGAGTCATTGCAACTAGGGCACAGGTGCTAAGCACCCGAATCCCGGGCTCCAAGCCACCAAGAACCGTTCGCTTCTCTCTGCCAACGCCCCGCCTGCCGGCGGCGATCGAGACGCTCAGCATTCTGCTGGTCTCCGACCTTCACGTTCGCGGGCGACCGCATCCCTCGCTGACCGCTCTGGATGAACTGGCCGGGGCTCGAACCGACCTGCTGGTTGCGGCGGGCGACCTGGTGGATAACGAGCGATTCATATCAGAGGTCGGCGAGCGCCTGGCGCGAATTGAGGCGCGCCTGGGCGCGTTCGCCGTCTGGGGCAATCACGATGCGTTGGGCAGACCACAGGGCCGGGCTCCGCGATGGCTGCGCGATGAGACGCGGTCACTGCCGAAAATGGAAGCCGCGCTGGCCTCGCACGGCATCCGAACGCTGACCAACCGCTTCGTCAGCCTGACCGTCAATGGCGCCCCGCTACAACTCGTCGGCGTCGGCGATACGCATGTGGGCCTCTGCGACCTCGATGCGGCCTTCAATGGTGTAGACCCCGGCATCTTCACAATCCTAGCTGCGCATAATCCGGACACTGCCTTCGAATTGGGCCGCCGGCGAGTTGATCTCACGCTCAGCGGCCATACCCACGGCGGCCAGATTGCCTTCCCGTACTTCGGGCCGCTCACCTTGCGCATACGAAACCGACTGCCGCGGCCCTGCGGTCTCATGTATGTGAGAGGCCGTCCTCTCGTCGTCTCCGCCGGCGTGGGCACGGCGGGCGTTCCAGTTCGATTTAATGCGCCGGCGGACATCGTGGGCCTACGACTGATACGCGTGGGATCCCCCTGATAGCTGGCTCAACGCGTCGTAGGTGAACTGCCAGAGCGCCCACATCCCCGGCAAGAACGATCCCAGCAGCACCGGCGGCGAAAGATCGGGCGCCGAGAGCTGCGCGTGCTGAATTACGTCCAGAACCGCCAATTGGGCGCGCGGCTCGCCGCCCAGCCGATCGAAGATGCGGAAGGACTCTTGCGCCGGTACGTACAGGTCGCCGCGGTCGTGCAGTAGCGCCACGGGCGCCTGTAGGCGACTGATGTGCGCGTCAGGAGAAATCGATTCCAGTACCCCCGGCAGGGTGCTGCGCACGCGGTCCATCAGGGGGGTAACGCCAGCCGGATCGCGGTTCGTGAACAGCTCGTAAATCCCGCGCGCTGGCTCGCCGAGCTGGCCCAGGTCCCACTTCGGCAGCTCCTCCGGGTCGGGCTCGGGCGTCTGCAGCGAGAAGAGATGGAAGAGCGCTTCCTGGTCGCGCTCGTCCGGAATCGCGGAGAGCAGCGTGTTGCGAGTCACCAGCCACACGTAACTGTCGGGCTCGTACGGCTCGAAGCCGTTGTCTGCCTGCACGGTTGACGTTGTCACGGCCCGCAGCATGGCGTCCAGCGCGTAGTAGGCCCCGATCGTTGCGACCAGCGCAACCTGATCGGCAATCTCCGGATCGGCGGCCGCGACCATTGCCAGTGATCCGCCCATGCTGAATCCAATGAATCCAACCCGGTCGGGATCTACCGAAGGCCTGGACTGAAGCGCTTGGAATCCGCGTACCAGGACGCCAATGTCTTCCGGAAACACCCGATAGTTGGGGTAATCCAGCGCGTCCGGCACCAGGACCACGAAGCCTGTGCGTGCCAGCCCGTCTGCGAAGTCCACCAGCACCTGGTAGTCCCGGCCCTCGGGGACGACCCCGTTGACCAGCACAATGGCGGGCGAGTTGGACGCGTCGGACGGTTCATAGAGATCGGCCAGTAGCTCATAACCGTCGCGCGTCGTGTAGGCCAGGGTGGTCACGTGCGGTGGCGGCCGTAGCGTTAGCAGCGTGGGTGGGTTGCCAGGAACTACAGAGGCCAGCGCGGAAGCCGTACGTAGGCCTGGTCCCAACTCATCGCGTACGCCGACCACGAATCCCAGGAGGGCCAGCGCCACCCCAAACCCGATGAATGTGCGCGCGCCGATCATTGCGACAGGCTGACTGGCTGCCGGCGGTCGGCACGCGAGCTACGAATCGTCCGCGTCCGTTGGCACGAGCGGCAGCGTGGTTCGCTCGATTTCGGTTCGCTCACGCCGAACCCGTGACTCGTTGATGGTCTCCAGCATCTCGGGAATGCCGCCTTCACCGAAGTAGCTCGACGCGTACCGCACGTAGGCCACCTCGTCCAGTGTCACCAGGCGTTCCATCACCATGTCGGCAATCTGCTTGGAGGCCACATCCAGTGCGTCGCGGCTGAGCAGCTCGTTCTCGATCTGAATGGCCGTCGCTTCCGCCCAGTCGCTGGTGATCGGTCGCTTCGTTCCCGCGATCATGATCGAGCGGTACACCTTGCCCCAGTTGAACGCTTCGCTCCGACCGTCAGCTTTCAGTACACGTATGTCCATTCGAGCCAACCGTTCCAGCGTCTGGTAGCCCCGCCCGCAATGGGCGCAGCGACGATGGCGCCGCAAGGCTCGCTGCGGCGTAACCTCGAATGACTCCACGCGGGCCTCATCGCGTCCACAGTGCGGGCACGCGTAGGCGTCGCGACGCTCATAGGTCGTGAAGCGATGGCTGCATTCCTGGCAGGCGCGCCGCCTCCGGGTGGCGTCCGCAGCCTCCCGCGTATCGACGACTTGCAATCGTGCCGACCTGCAGGCTGGGCACCGCATGTCTCGCACTCGCCCACGAATAGGGCGCAGATCATACCATCCATCCACTACATCTAGTATGTCATTCGGGCAGAACTCAAGTGCAACCTACATCTTGTGGTAAGCACGTGCTGTAGCCGTTCCCTCGTCGACATCTATCACGACGGCTCTCAACCCTTAGCCGAAGCGCGATACTGTTCACGCCGTCTAGAAGGAAGCGCCAATGGCAACGAGGCCGGTGGGAATCAGAGGGCTCCGACTAAGCCGCGTGGATCACGTAGCAATCAACGTGCGTGACCTCGACAGAAGCGCCGCGTTCTACGCACGGGTATTCAGTCTCTCGCCGAAGGCGCGTACGGCCTTCCGCCACGTACTCGCAGCGCCAGGCTTCTCGCTTCACCTGTTTCAGGCGCCGGAACGGCGACCTGAAGCGGGCGCCCGCGACTGGCGGCGGCTCGGTGTGCAACACGTGGCGCTGGCATTGGGCGAAGCTGAGTTCGAACGTGCGGCCGAGGTCATCGTCGCCGCCGGCTCAGCGGTCGAAGGTCCAACGGACGATCCCGAGGGACGATCCCTCTACTTTCGAGATCCGGATGGCAACGTCATTGAACTGCGCAGCGCCCTGGCGCCGGACGGCATCGAGTAACCGTGATCTCCGCACCGGTACGTGTCGCGGGTACCGTCGCGGCACCGTTCCTATAATCGCCCGTCTTGGCGCCCTAGTGCCCGTGATGTTCTGGAGGTCCGCTGCGTGTACGCCGTCTTGATCGCCGGAGGCCGTGGCGAACGCCTGCGGCCGCTAACCGCCAACGTTCCCAAGCCCATGGTCGCCGTTGCCGGCAAACCCATCATGCAGCACCAGGTCGAGTGGTATCAGGCACAGGGCGTCAATCACTTCGTCATTTCCTGCGGCTACCTGCACGAGGTAATTGAAGACCACTTTGGCGACGGATCGGCCGTCGGCGCCAGCTTCAGCTACGCAGTGGAGCACACGCCCATGGGTCGTGGGGGTGGCCTGCGGCTGGGAATGCAGCAGATTCCGCGCGACGAGCCGGTCGTCATGGCTTCCAACGCCGACATCCTGACGGAACAGCGGCTGGCCCCCATGCTGGAGCAGCATCAGGCTGACGCGAATCTGGCCTCCATTCTGCTCACGCCCTACGTCAGCCAATACGGGATCGTGGAAGTGGACGATCGCAAGGTCAGCCGGTTCACCACCAACCCGGTGCTCCCGCACTGGATCAACGGCGGCGTGTACGTGCTCGACCGGTCATTCGAAGATCACCTGCCTGAAGTCGGCGATCACGAGGACAGCACGTTCCCGAAGCTGGCCACCGCAGGCCGACTGGGCGCGTTCCGATCCGAAGCGCGCTGGCGCGGCATGGATAGCGTGAAAGATCACGCCAACCTCGAAGAGGAACTCGCCGAAGCGCCTCTGAACTACGCCGGCGTCGACTGATGCCCACGGCCGCTGGGCGGCCCTGACATGCACAAGCCACGACTGGTCACGGCTCCGACGTTTCGCGAAACGGGATACGACCCGGCCGCGCAGGTTTACGACCTGGAGTACCCGGAGTGCGAGGGAGCGGAGCTGGACTTCTGGATCGCCGAGGGGCAGCGCGCCGGTCCGCGGCTGCTCGAATTCGCCGTCGGCACAGGGCGCATCGCGGTGCCCCTGGCCCGACGCGGCTTTCAACTCAGCGGTGTTGACACCTCGGCAGCCATGCTGGCGCGTGCGGCAGCGCGCCGCGCCGCGCTGCCTCGCGCGACCCGCACGCACCTGCGTCTGCGCCGCGGAGACATGCGCACCTGTCGACTGGCTGAAACCTTTGACTTTGCGCTGGTGGGCTTCAACTCATACCTGCTGCTCCCGGACCGAGAATCTCGCCTGGAAACGCTGCAAAACGCCGTTGCGCACGTTCGGCCCGGCGGCGGTGTGGCCGTGGATGTGTTCTCCGCCACGCCCCTAGACGCCACCCCGGACCACGAGGAAGTTGAGTTTCTGGAACGCGATCCCGCCACGGGGCTGCGCGTCACCCGCGAGCGCTTCTACACCTACGACGCGACTGGACATCGTGGCTGCAGCACGCTGATTTACCGCTACTACGACGGCCCGCTGCTTGTTAACGAACGGAAACTCGGCTACAGCCTGGCGCTGCTTACCAGAGACGAGGTGGTGGCCGAATTTGTGGAGGCGGGCCTGCGGATCGACGCGGTCTACGGTGACTACTCGCGCCAACCCTGGCGCGACGACTCGCCAAACCTGATCGTCGTCGGTCGCACCAAAGACCGTTGACACGGAGGCGGCGCGCTACTCACAATCGGCGTCAAGCCGTCCGGGCGTTTCGCTCCCGTAACCTAGGGCCCATATGAGCAGCGAGCCGCGTCGCCACATCCGCGTTTCCGAGTTTCGGTTCCAGATTCCGCGCCAAAATGGCGAGGGTACTTTCCCGGTCCCGCGATACCAGTTGGGCTGGACGGATGCATTCATCGACGAGGAAACCGGCGATCGCTACGAACTGGCCTATGTCCTGGAACAGTTGGAAGCCCAGGGCTGGGATGTGCATGACCTGTTGAAGGGGCGCGGGACGTTCCGAGAGACCGTGGAGCGACTCCCGCTTCCGTACGGCGGTCAGTTCGTTCCCGGAGACCCAACCACCCGCGACGCATAGGCTTCGTCGAGCGTCGCGGACCAGCAGGTTGACGTAGACTTCCGCCCGTCTGCGCGCACTGCACGATGTCCATGCCATACCGACTAGGCGCCATCGGCGTTGGCGGCAACTCCGCCGGCCACCTGCGGCGATTCCTCGCGATGCCAGAGGTTGAAGTGGTCGGCATGGCGGACCCGTCTGATGCGTCGATTGCGGCCGCGCGGTCGAATGTCGAAGGCCTGGACAAAGTTCCGGCCTACGCCGACTGGCGTCACCTGTTGGATGCAACCGATCTTGATCTAGCGCTCGTCTCTACGCCCCATACGCTGCACCACGAGCATGTCATGGGCGCCCTGGACGCCGGGTTGCACGTGCTCTGTGAGAAGCCTCTTGCCCACACCCCCGAATTGGCCCAGGAGATCGCCGATCATGCGCAGGCGGTCGAGCGGCACGTGGTGGTTGGCTTCCAGCGACGATTCAGCCCCGGTTACACCTACATGCGCCAGCGCCTGCAAAGCCGCGACATTGGCGACATTACGCACGTTCAGGCCAGCCAGTGGCAGGCTTGGATTGGCGCGGCGAGGGGAAAGTGGCGTAGCACGGTGGCTCTTGGTGGCGGCGGCCAGCTCAGCGACTCCGGCAGCCATCTGATGGACATGCTGCTCTGGACTACTGGGCTGCGAATCGTCGAAGTGGACGCACGATTACGGACCTACGATCTGGAAGTCGAGGCGGACGGCGCAGCCGTACTGGTCTTCGACAACGGCGCAATCGGCACGCTTTCGATCATCGGCACCGGTCACACCTTCGGGGAGCGCCTGGCGGTGGTTGCCGGCAGTGGCGCAATCCGCGCGGACTGGGCCTCCGGCGGCGTAGAGGTCATTTTCGAAGACGATCTCGAGGCAAAGGTCACCCGCGAGGTTGAGGGACTCACCGGCGGGAGCAATCCTGACGAGCACTTCCTGGAAGTTCTCAACGGCACGACCGAAAACGGCTCACCTCCCGAAGACAGCGTGCATCTGCTGGAGGTCCTTGCGGCGATCCGGCGATCGGCGGTCTCCGGGCAGCGCGAAGTCGTACGTCAGACCTGACGCTGGCGGGCGGCGGGCGCCCACGTGCCGACGCCATGCGCTCGGGAGCTTTAGATTCCTGCTGACCGGAAGTCGACTGGCGCGTGCCCAGGTTTAGGCGTTTCCAGCAGCCGGGACTCAGGTGCTATATCGAGATAATCAACCAGTCGATGACTTGTCCAGGTCATCGAGATCAAGCTGGTTGATGAACTCGCGGAAGACTTCCAATTTCTCTTCCGCCACCGGCTCGCCTTCGCCAGCTTCCTCACCGTCGGTGTCAGGCTCGAACCCGGCTTCATTGAGCACCGACGGTTCAACCAGAATCGGTGCGTTCGCCCGTACGGCAAGTGCAATGGCGTCGCTCGGACGGGAGTCCAACTCGCAGCGGCTGCCCCCGACATCCAGGACGATCGTCGCAAAGAACGTCGTGTCGACCAGATCCGTCACCACCACGCGTTCCACGGAGCCACTGACGGATTCAATCAGCTGCTTGAGCAGGTCGTGCGTCAGTGGCCGTGGGACATCGTGATCCTGGAGCTTGACCGCAATTGCGTCGGCCTCGCCTTGACCGATCACGATGGCGAGATAGCGCGGTCCGTCCCGCTCCTTCAATACCACGACTCGGCTAGGGCTGATGAGATTCACGCGCACGCTATCCACGATCATCTCGATCATTTGGCTATCGCCTTCCCCGCTCCAGGCGACGATCTAACAGGTTTGGCGCGCACTTTCATGGTACCAGCGGACATTCACGAACCGAGGGTGCGCCGTCAACCGGAGTCTGGGGCGCTCAGATCGAATTCGTCGTGCAACAGCTCGGTCGCCCGCGCCACTTCCGACTTGTCCACGAGGCACGTCAGGCGAATCTCGCTGGTGGTAATGCTCACGATGTTGATGCCGGCAGCCGCCAGGGCCCCAAACATCCGGGCTGCGATTCCAGGCGTGCTCTGAATGCCCACGCCTACGATGCTCACCTTGCCCAACTCGGTCGACGCCGCTACGTCACGGGCGCCAATCTCCGCCGCCACGGGGCGGATGAGGTCGAGCGTCGCGTCCAGGTCAGTCTCGCCAACGGTGAAGGAAAGATCGGTCACCCCGCCGTCCGAGACGTTTTGCACGATCACGTCGATATTGATGTGCCGCTCAGCCAGGGGTTGGAACAACGCATGCGCCAGACCCGGTCGGTCGCTGACGCCGCGTATTGTCACCCGCGCCACGTCGGTATCGTGCGCGACGGCGCGCACACGCTGCATGGTTTCAATCGGAACCGCTGATTCAGCCACAATTTCCGTCCCTGGTGCATCGCTGAAACTGGAACGTACCACTACCGGCATGCTGAAGTGCTCGGCAATCTCGACCGCGCGCGGATGCATGACACGCGCCCCGAGCTTTGCCATCTCCAGCAT
>JAPOXI010000034.1 GCA_026707185.1 Chloroflexota bacterium | reverse complement strand
GCCAACCTGGCGCGTCGGGAGGATTCGCCTGGGTACGCCACCTCCGCGTCCTGCTAGTCGCCTTCGCCGCCGTCCTCGCCTTCGCCTCCTCCGCCCTCGCCCAGTGGCCCACCGCCTGCGTCGACCTCAACGACATCGTCGAAGCCCACCTCGGCAACCACGCCAACGTCGGCATCTACCAGCGCACCTTTGACGCGGGCGCCGAAGCCGCCTTGCCAATCCGACCATCGCGACGACGTCCGCGCCGTCTTCGCCTGGGCTTTCGACGGCGAATCCGCCGGCCCCATCGCCCCCACCCCCTGGCCCGCCACCTGCGTCGCCCTCAACGACATCGTCGAAGCCCACCTCGGCAACACCGGCAACGTCCAGATCTACCAGCGCGCCTTCGGCCCCGGCCCCGCCGCCGAATCCGCCTGCCAGCGCGACCACCGTCAGGATGTCCGCGGCCTCTTCGCCTGGGCCTTCGACGGCCCCCAACCCGCCACCCGCTGGCTCGCCGTCGACGCCGGCGCCCGCCACACCTGCGGCATCCGCACCAACCACACCGTCGCCTGCTGGGGCAGCAATACCAACGGCTACGGCACCGTCCGGGGCCAGGCCGACCCTCCGGCTGGAACCTTCACCGCCATCAGCGCCGGTTCCGCACATACGTGCGGCGTGCGTTCGGACCGCACCATCGTCTGCTGGGGATTCAACTGGTACGGTCAGACGGATGCACCTGCGGGTACGTTTCAGTCCGTCAGCGCTGGAGACTTCCACTCGTGCGGTGTTCGCACCGGCGGCGCCGTTGCCTGTTGGGGAGACAACAGGGAAGGCGAATCCACGCCGCCGCCGGGTGACTTCATTGATGTCAGCGCCGCCAGCCGCTTCACCTGCGGCGTGCGCACCAACGGCACCCTCGCCTGCTGGGGTGATGAAGGATTCGAGGCCAGGCTTGCGTCCCCGCCGGAAGGCACGTTCACGTCTGTGATCTCTGGCTCCAGAACCGCCTGCGCGCTTCGCTCTGTCGGTTCCGGGATCTGCTGGGGATTCGCTGAAGAACATCGAGAGCTCCCAGACCAGTCCCGCTCAATCGACATCGGCGGATTCGGCACCTGCCGCGTTCGCGCCGACCAGACGCTCGACTGCGGCGGACACACGCGAATCCGGAACTCCATAACCCCCACCGGAGCCTTCCAGGCCGTCACGTCCGGCGAGGCCCACGCCTGCGGCCTCCAGGTCACTGGCCAAATCGTCTGCTGGGGTTACGACGACGGCCGAGCGTCGCCGCTCCCCGGTGCCTTCAGCGCGCTCCACGCCGCCGACAGGCGTGTTTGCGGAATCCGTCCCGACGGCCTGGTCGACTGCTGGGGCAGCCGGCTGGGCGATCAGCCGTTTACGCCGCCCGGCCAGTTCACAACGGTTAGCGCCAACGTCTCGGACATCTGCGCGGTCCGCACCGACGGCGCCGTCCAATGTTGGGGATCGAGCGACCCGCTCCCGCCTGGACCGTTCACCTCGGTGAGCGTTGGCAAGTCGCACTTCTGCGGCCTTCGCGTTGATGGATCCGTTACCTGCTGGGGCCGGGACGAATACGGCCAGACGCAAACGCCGTCGGGCCGCTTCACGTCGGTCGGAGCCGGCGACAGGCACAGTTGCGGGGTGCGCTCCGACGGGACGATCGCCTGCTGGGGATCCGACGGTACCGGTCAAGTCTCCCCGCCGGCCGGCGCTTTCGTTGCCCTCAGCGTCGGCCCCTGGCACAACTGCGGCCTGCGGTCTGACTCAACCCTCGCCTGTTGGGGACTCAACAACTTCCGAGGCGAAGTCACGGGTCAGTCCAAACCGCCGTCCGGCACCTTCCTCGCCGTCAGTGCTGGCGGCGGACACAGTTGCGGAGTTCGAACCGGCGGCGGGGTCGAGTGCTGGGGCTACGACATGGACGAGCAGGCTTCACCTCCCAGCGGCGTTTTCTTGGCCGTCAGCGCCGGCCACGATCACACCTGCGGCGTGCGAGCCGACGGTTCCATCACGTGCTGGGGGTCCGACACCCTCGCCCAATCCTCCCCGCCGCCAGGCGCGTTCGTCACGCTCAACGCTGGCGAGGCCCGAACCTGCGGCGTTCGCGCCGACGGGGCCTTGCTCTGCTGGGGCCGCGGCAGATTCGGCGTCCCGTCCCCGCCGCCAGTCCCATTTGCTTCCATAAGTCACGGCGGCAGCCACAGTTGCGGAATCCGTCCCGACGGCACCGTTGCCTGCTGGGGCGAAAACGACGACGGCGAAATCTCGCCACCGACTGGCACTTTCAGGTCCGTCAGTGTCGGTGGCCTTGGTTTTGGCTTCACCTGCGGCGTTCGCACTGAGGGCACGGTCGAGTGCTGGGGCTCCAACTGGGATAACAAGGCCTCGCCTCCGCCCGGAACGTTCAACCTGGTCAGCGCGGGCTGGGATCACGCCTGCGGCCTCCGTACCAACGGCGCCGTCGCCTGCTGGGGTGACAGCGAAGGCGGCAAGACTCAGCCGCCGCCCGGCGCCTTCACAACCGTGGTCGCCGGCGACAACCACACCTGCGGCGTGCGCGTGGACGGAACTGTCGCCTGCTGGGGCGCCAGCGCTTTCGGCCGCACCGCCGCGCCGTCCGGGACCTTCACCGCGCTCAGCGCCGGCTTCTGCCACACCTGCGGCCTGCGCTAGGTTGGCCTCTTCGCCTGCTGGGGCGTGAACGACGAAGGCGAGTCAACCCCGCCGCCCGGTCCCTTCACAGTCGTCACCGTCGGCGACAACTTCCGCTGCGGCCTCCGCCCCAACGGCACCGCCGAGTGCTGGGGCTACGACGACGGCCGCACCACCCCGCCGGCATGACCGCCAATAGCCCGGTCATTGCGAATCCCTTCGCCGCGTGACTCGATGAAACAGACTGCCAAGTAGGCCAATGCGCCTGACCGCATTGCTGGCCGTGGCGCTCTTGGCAGCCCTCGCCTTCGCCTCTCCCGCCCTCGCCCAGTGGCCCACCGCCTGCGTCACCCTCAACGACATCGTCGAAGCCCACCTCGGCAACCACGGCAACGTCGGCATCTACCAGCGGGTCTTCGGCGAGCAAGCCGAGCAGGCCTGCCAGTCAGACCATGGCGACGACGTCCGCGCCGTCTTCGCCTGGGCCTTTGACGAAGGCGCCGCCGGCCCCATCGCCCCCACCCCCTGGCCCTCCACCTGCGTCGCCCTCAACGACATCGTCGAAGCCCACCTCGGCAACACCGGCAACGTCCAGATCTACCAGCGCGCCTTCGGCCCCGGCCCCGCCGCCGAATCCGCCTGCCAGCGCGACCACCGCGCCGACGTCCGCAACCTCTTCGCCTGGGCCTTCGGCGGCCCCCAACCCGCCACCCGCTGGCTCGCCGTTGCCGCTGGCAGTCGCCACACCTGCGGCATCCGCACCAATCGCACCGTCGCCTGCTGGGGCAGCAGTACCGACAGCGTCAGGCCCTACAGAGGTGAGGCCGATCCCCCGACGGGGACGTTTACCGCAATCAGCGGTGGGTCCGTCCACTTCTGTGGCCTGCGTACGGATGGGACCGTTGCATGTTGGGGAGGCAATAGGTTCGGTCAGTCGGAAGCGCCGCCAGGTGCGTTTCAATCCGTGAGCGCCGGCAGCTGGCATACGTGCGGGGTTCGCACCGACGGCACCGCTGCGTGCTGGGGTAGCAACGAGAACGGTCAGTCCACGCCCCCGTTCGGCCGGTTCACTGCATTGAGTCCCGGCTTCCGATACAGCTGCGGGATTCGGCCGGACGCTTCCGTCGAATGTTGGGGTGACATCTACCGTGGTCAAGCCCCGTCGCCGGAGGGCTCGTTCATTGCCCTGAGCGCAGGCCTGAGCTACCCGTGCGGTCTACGTACGGACGGAACGATGACCTGCTGGGGCAATCCGAGCGGCATGCGGATTCTGCCCGGCGTCTTCCAGTCCATAAGCGTCGGCGACCTCCATACGTGCGGCGTGCGTTCAGACCGAACCATTGCCTGCCGGAATCTGGATCGAGCCGGGCAATCCACGGCCCCTCTCGGCGCGTTTCAATCGGTGACGGTGGGCGACTTTCACTCCTGCGGTCTTCGAGTAGGTGGCGAGATCGCGTGCTGGGGCTACGACGACGGCAGGACAACTCCGCCTGGCGGTTCATTCACGTCCCTCGCCACCGGCTTTGCCCATGCATGCGGGATTCGGCCCGACGGCACGCTTGATTGCTGGGGCGACGGCATGGACCGCCAGCCGTTCGCGCCGCCGGGAACATTCGTCGCGGTCAGTGACTCCTGGGGACATTCCTGTGCGATCCAAACCGACGGCGCCATCATCTGTTGGGGGTCAAACTACAAGGGCCTGGCTACGCCTCCCGCCGGTAACTTCTCCTCCATCAGCGTCGGGAGGTGGCACAGCTGCGGGGTGCGTTCCGACGGGAGCGTGGCCTGCTGGGGGCTTCGCGATTACGGCCAGACCGCGCCGCCGTCCGGCGCCTTTCGGGCGGTCAGCACCGGCCACAACCGGTCCTGCGGTATTCGCGCTGACCACACCATTGCCTGCTGGGGAAAGGACTTCTCACCGCCGTCCGGTGCCTTCACGTCGGTCAGCGTCGGCGATTCGCACGGTTGCGGCCTGCGTCCTGACGCCACACTTGCGTGCTGGGGATCGAATGAGCACTTTCGCGAGGATTCCGGTCAGGCACGACCTCCCGCGGGCACCTTTTCTTCAGTCAGCGCCGGCTATGGCTATACCTGCGGCGTCCGATCTAGCGGCGCTCTTGAGTGCTGGGGCTACAACGCCGACGGCCAGGCCTCACCGCCCGCTGGAGTCTTTGCATCGGTCAGCGCCGGTCACGACCATGCCTGCGGAGTCCGTAAGGACGGGACCGTCACCTGCTGGGGCTCGAATGCATTTGATCAGACCGATACGCCGCCGGGCTCGTTCGTTTCGGTCAGCGCCGGTCAGGCTCACGCCTGCGGTGTCCGCACCGACGCGTCGGTGGTCTGTTGGGGCCGCTGGATTTCCGGTACGCAGTCGCCGCCGCCCGACCGGTTTTCAGCGCTCAGCATTGGGTTCGATTACTCGTGCGGGGTCCGTCTTGACGGAAGCATCACTTGCTGGGGGCGTCACCGCTACGGCCCCATAACTCCGCCGGCGGGGACGTTCACTAGCGTTGGTGTTGCGGGAAGCCAGGTATGCGGCCTGCACTCCAACGGCGCCGTCGAGTGCATCTCCACCAATCCTGACTTCAGCGCCGCGGTTCTGCCGGGATCGTTTATTGCAATCGACATCGCGTCGGGGTCAGTCTGTGGCATTCGCACGAATGGAGTCGTGCTCTGCCGCGGTGGAGGCGGTGACGAACTCGCGCGGTCACCGCCCGGAGTCTTCGCATCCTTCAGCATGGGGAGCGATCACGCCTGCGGCGTTCGCGCTGATGCACGTGGCGTGTGCTGGGGATCCAACCGGCATGGCCAGGCCACACCGCCGCCCGGCGAGTTTCTCTCGATCAGCGCCGGTTCGGGACACACCTGCGGCGTTCGACCCGATGGATCCGTGGACTGCTGGGGTCGGAACGACGAGAGCCAGTCCTCCCCGCCGGCTGGCCCGTTCGCCTCCGTCGTCGCGGGTAGTAACTACAGTTGCGGCCTGCGGCTTGACGGCACCGCCGAATGCTGGGGCTACAACGACGGCCGCACCACCCCACCGGCATGATTCAGCCCCTTGGGCTCAGGCACGGCGTAGCCGACCACCTCGGCCGCTTCGATGATGCCCACCGGCTGCGACTGGATCTGGCCTCCTTTCACTTGGCCGCAATCCGCAAACCGGCTGCATCCCACCCGCGGTGCGCCTGGCGGATCGCGAAGACCTCAGCATTCCCGACTGCCGGCAAACCTGACTCCCGTCCCCCTCGCCGACCGCGGACGGGCACCTGCCTTGCTCGTAGTCCACCAGTAGTGTACACTATGCCCGATGTCGCCGCAACCCCAATCTCGGATGTCTCTCTCCAACCCGCCGCTCCACGCCGCCGCCCCCTCGCCCGGCCACGTCGCGCGGCGCCTCCAGCCCCAGGCCCGCGCCTCGTCACCGCCTGCCGCCCGACCTTCGCCCCAAACCGCCCTGCCGACCATCCTCGCCGCACCCCAAATCCGCCAAAAATGCACCCCGCCGCGCCTCAAGAGTTTTTTGGAAAAAACTCTTACGCGCGCAACCCCGCCCCATTTCGCGTCCCTCACGCCCCCTCCCACGCCCCGCCCCGCGCCGCCGCAACGCCCACACCCCGCAGGTAATCTGGCGGCTCTACCAGGCAGAGGAGCAGAGCACCGTGGCGGACCTCAGAGGGCTGGGACTCGATGAGCACCATGCCTGAGCGGCGGCCGCGGATCGAATCGCTCGACCGAGCAGCGCTGGTTCGAGACCTCGTTCGCCTCGGCGTCCCCCGCGGCGGCCTCCTGATGGTCCACAGCTCCCTGCGTAGCCTGGGGCACGTTGACGGCGGTGCCGACGCGGTACTGGACGCGGTGCTGCAGACGCTCGGACCCGACGGAACCCTGGTGCTTCCCGCCTTCACCTACCCGCTCTCTCGTGATCCCAACTTTGTCTTCGATCCACGGCACACCCCATCGCTCATGGGCGCAATCTCCGATGCCGGCCGCCGGCATCCCGATGCTCGCCGCAGCCTTCACCTCTGGCACAGCATTTCCGCCATCGGTCCGCTCGCCGAGACCATCGTCACCGCGGGTGGCGAGTCCGCCTGGGACGCCGGCAGCCCCATGTGCCAGATCCGCGACCACGACGGCCTGTACCTCCTGCTCGGTGTCCCCTACCAGAACCTCACCGCCGTGCACCTGAGCGAAATCGAGTTGCAGGTGCCCTATCGCAAACCCGTCCGGAATCGGAGGACCATGCGCCGCGCCGACGGCACGCTGGCGCCGCTCGTCAGCGTCGGCTGCCCACCACAACCCGGTCATCCCGGCAGCGACTTCAACCGCCTTGGCCAGCGCATGGAAGACGACGGACTCGTGCGCGTTGGCGAAGTCGGCAACGCCGTCGGCCGCCTCCTCGGCGGCCACGACCTACGCCTCGCCGCGCGCCACCTCTTCGAACAGGACACCAACGGATTCCTCCGGCAGGATGGCCTGGTCACCCCACTGGCCTACGGCCACACCCTCGAATCCGACCGCGGCGAGCACTGCGTGGCCGATCCATCCCGGATGTACGGAGCGGAGTGACCACATGCACTTGACCCACGGCCGGTGCGGACGAGACGTCTGCGCCGATTCCACTGGCCCCAAGGCACCTCGAAGACTCGGGAGCGCAACGCCCCGTCCCCGCGGCTACTTCCGCCGGTGGGCTACTTCTCCTCTTCCGTCGCCGCGTCCTCCTGCTCGACGGTGCCATTCTGCGCCGACTCGTCGGACACGATGCCGGGCAGGTTCTTCAGCGAACTGATGAGGTCAACGCCAGTGAGCGACTGCACCAGGGCCGGCAGCTGGGCAATGGTGGACGACACGTCCTGCGTGACCTTGCTGGCCCCGGCGCCCGAATTGCTGTCGCCACCATTGCTGATCACCACGATGCTGTCGGTCTTGGCCAGCGGCTCCGCCACCGCGCCTGCGACATCCGGGAGCGAGTCGAACAACTGCTGGATCATGGCCGCCTGGCCGTATTCCTTCCAGGCGTCGGCCTTCTTGTTCATTGCCTGGGCTTCGGCGAGACCCTGGGCTCGAATGGCGTCAGCTTCGGCCTCACCACGCGCCCTGATAGCGTCGGCATCCGCCTGGCCGCGCAGCCTGATGGACTCGGCGTCGGCCTGGGCTTCGGCGATGATCCGGGATCTTTCGCCTTCCGCGACCGTTTCCAGCTTGTACCGCTCGGCTTCAGACTCGACCCTGATGCGCCGCCGGTTACCTTCGGCGATCAGCTCCAACTGGTCGCGTTCGGCCTCGGCCGGCCGACGGACCGTGGCATCCAGTTCACGTTCCCGCCGAATGATCTCCTGCTGCTGGACTTCGATCTGCTTCTGGCGTTCGACAACCTCGATCTGCAGTTCCTCGCCGCGGATCTGCTGGCGAGTCTTCGCCTCCTGCAGTGAGTAGGCCAGCTCGGCCTCGGCGGTACGGGCGTTGACCTGCTGGTCGTAGGCGGCCTTCTCAGTTTGGAAGTCGCGCTCGGAGGCGGCGATCGCCGTGTCGGCCTCGAACCGGGCGGCCTGGCGCTGCTGATCAGCGGAGGCTTCCTTGATGCCGGCATCCCGCTCGGCCTGAGCCTCGCCGATAGCCGCATCCCGCTTCACTTCCGCGGTCCGGCGAACGCCCAAGGCCTCAAGGTATCCCTGCTCGTCTTGGATGTCGCGGATCGAGAAGCTGACGATTTCCAGCCCCATGTTGGTCATGTCGGTCGCCGCAACGTCTCGAACTTGCTCCGCAAAGGCCACGCGGTCGCGGTAAATGTCCTCGACCGTCATCGTTCCCAGGATGGCGCGCTGTTGACCTTCGAGCGTTTGCAGGGCGACTTCGGCGATTTGAGTCGCGGTCTTGCCCAAAAACTGCTCAGCCGCAGTGCGAATGGCATCCTCGCTGCGCCCGACTTTCACCTGCGCCACACCGTCGACGGAAACCGATACGCCTTCCTTGGTGTAAACCCTGGCGGTGTTGACCTGGAGAGTCATCACCTCCAGCGAGATGATCTGTGCCTTTTGCAAGATTGGCAGCACGAACATCCGGCCGCCGACCTTGAGCTTGGGTTGGGCGCTGCCGCCTGAGACGATCAGCGCGTGGTTGGGGCCGACTGTGTGAAAGCCCGCCATCGGTTTCCTCCAGGTCGCTTAGTTCAGAATCTCATTATGCCCGATTCACCGCCTTCGTTTCTGATAGAGCTTTTCGACCTTGAGCACCTGGCCATAGACCCCTTGCACTCGGATCTCATCACCGGCGCGGATGGAAACTCCGGGATCGGTCGACGCCGCCCACTCCTGATTGGCGACCCTGACTTTGCCGGATGGCTCGATGTCGGACGTGGCCACCCCCCAAGCTCCTTCAAGGTCCAACTCTTCCTCGGTTTGGAACCCGCCTGACGTTCCGCCCTCGGCCCTGACAAAGCGGATGAAGAGTACCCAAGCTACAACCGCGATGGCAGTTGTGATCGCGATCATGATCGGACTTACCATATAACTTGGCTCAGGTAAGTCCGAGGGGCTGAAGTAGTTTCCGAAGAGGAATATAGAGCCAAGCAAGAGAGCGATGATTCCACCAGCACCGAAGGCGCTGAAACCGGGCGCCACGCTTTCCGCATAGAAGAAAGCAAGCGCAAGGGCAATGAGTAAGAGACCTCCCCAGCTACCAGGCAGATTGAGAAACCCCACGAATCCCAGGGTCGCGGCAGTGATGCCGACTATTCCAGGTGCGAACAGTCCCGGGGACGACAACTCGACGAGAACGCCCAAGCCGCCGATCAGAAAGAGAGCGAGGACAACATTGGGGTTAGCGAGGATCTCGACAACTCGCTCCACGAGCGTGCGACTTGTCCGGTGTACGGTGACGTCGGCAGTCGAAACCACAATCCGACCGTCGGCCGTTTCCGCGGTGCGGCCGTGAAGCTGGTTGAGCAAGGTCTGCATGTCGGGAGCAATCAAGTCGACGATGCCAATGTCGAGCGCCTCCTGTGCCGAGTAGGCGGCGGCCTTCGAAACCGTGTCCTCGAGGGCGGCGGCATTGCGTCCGCGGACATCCGCGATGCTGCGAATGAACGCCTGGGTTCCTTCGCTCACCTTTCGAGAAAGTGTGGCCGGAAGTTCCGTGCCGCCCGAGCCTACTGGAGATGCCGCGCCGACGCTGGTACCAGGCGCCATTACGGCAAAGTTGGCGGCGGCCAACAAGAAGGTCCCTGCCGAAGCGGCTCGAGCTCCGGCAGGCGCGACGTATACAGCTATCGGCACGTGGGATACGAGCATTAGCTCGACAATCTCCCTGGTGGACTGGAGGAGGCCTCCCGGCGTGTCCAGTCGTATGACCACAAGCGAAGCCGCCTCGCTGCGAGCTTCATTCAGTCCGCGCGAGATGTAGTCAACGGACAATGGATCAATCTGACCATCGATGTCGATGACGAGAACGCTCGGTGTATTCCCCCGAGCGGAGTCAGTCGACTGCCACGCAAATGCGAGGACGGCAACGATGATTGCGAGAATCCAGATGGAGCGAAATAGGAGCTTTCCGCCGCTGATAGGAGAAGGGGTGGCTAATGCAGGTTTTTTTTCAACCATCATTGTGGCTTAGCCAGGCGAAGTGAGGCCAACGTCACATTCGTAGGCCGGTAGGGAGCACACGTCTATTATATCCGACTGACCTGAAGGCTCACTGACCGGCCACGGGTCGCGCAAGAAGACCACGTTTATCTGAACACTTCGGCTCCGAAGGACGAGCTCTGGGAGTTATGGGCGTCGACACTCAATAGGGTGCGACCAAGAGTTGAGTGTAAATGGTGCGGAGGTGAGTCAGAGAGTAACACCGTTCCGGATCCTAGGCGTAAGTCTGTGCACGGTCTTGCTAAGGAATCAGTCGTACTGATAGCCGGATTGAAGTCATATGAGGAGGATTCAAAGTTCGCGAAGGTTAGTATTACTGCCGGCAGGCATTGGCACTCAATCATCCCTGAGGGTCCGCGTCGCGGATGATTGATGGTCCACCAACAGATGGCAGAAGACCTCTGCCAAGTCAGCGGATACAACATCGTTATGAGTGTCTTTCTCAGAGTATGATCAGGTCGGCAAGTCGAGCCATTCATTGTGTCTAGTGACAATCTATCGAACAGATATCGGAGCGATCAGAGACTTGCGCCGCCAGCCAAGAACATCCTGAATATGCCGAGGATCGAGAGAGATAGGCATTGCATGTTGGTGAGAGTTCCGTCAGGGTCACTTGGTACTGCTTTCGATAAGGCGGCTGGCGGTTCACTTGGCCGAGCACTGATATGATTCAAAGCGCAGCCATTGATGCGATAGCCGCAGAATGGTTTGCATAATCGAACACGTGAGGTGTGTTGATTGTGTCTAGTCCCGGGCGTCGCGCCAGTCGGCAGTGCCGTGGCAGGCGGAAGTTCGGCGCGGAGGTTCGGTCGTGGGATTGGTCGACGTAGACGACGGAGTTCGCTATGAGCCCGACGAGCCGTGTCCGCCGTTGGTGGCCGTGGGGGTCGGGGCGCAAGGCGTGTTGTTGGTGCTCGCGCCAATCGTGTTGCTGGTGGCTGTCAGCGCCCTCGCGACAGGACAGGATGAACAGTACCTGACGTGGGCTGTCTTCGTGGCGTTGATGGTCAGCGGGCTGGTCACAATCCTGCAGGCGGCACGGCTTGGGCGCTTAGGTCTGGGCCACGTTCTGGTTACCGGGGTTACCCCGAATTTCATCGCAATTTCCGTTATCGCGTTAGCCGAGGGCGGACCGGCGGCGCTCGCCAGCTTGGTCGTACTCTCGTCGTTCTTTTTCCTCGCCGTGGGGACCTGGCTGCCGTTGTTGCGGCGGATCATTACGCCTGCCGTTTCGGGCACCGTCCTGATGCTCATCGCGGTACTTCTGCTGCACATCTCGTTTGACCGGCTACAGGAAGTGCCGCCGCACGCGGCGCCGTTCGCAGGACCGTTGGTAGCGGCGGTGACGCTGGCGGTTACCGTGGGGCTGGCGCTGCGTGGTCCTCAGTTGTGGCGCATCTGGTCGCCGCTGATTGGTATCGGAGCGGGCTGTCTGACAGCGACGGCATTCGGTCTCTACGAGCTCGAACTGCTAGGTCGCGCGGCGTGGATCGGGATTCCGGCCCTCGGGTTTCCGGGCCTGGACCTGACGCCCACGCCGAGCATATTGGCGCTCCTACCGATGTTCCTGGTGGTAACGCTAGTCCAGGCAATCAAGGCCATCGGCGATGGAGTGGTCGTACAGCAAGTCGGCCGGCGGCAGGCCCGGGCCACCGACTTTCGGCTCATCCAGGGGACGTTGTACGCGGGTGGCCTGGGCATGCTGCTCTCGGGACTGGCCGGAACGCCGCCAACAACCGCCTATTCGTCGTCCAGCGTGTCGCTTATCTCGCTTACCGGCGTAGCGGCGCGTCGTGTCGGATACGCCATGGGGGCGATTCTGATCCTGCTGGCCGTATTTCCGAAGCTTGCGGGCTTGCTGCTCACGATTCCCAAACCGGTGATGGGGGCATTCTTGCTGCTGGCAACCGGGATGCTATTCGTTGAGGGACTTCGCACGGTTACGCGGGGTGGCATGGACGCTCAGACAGCCCTCATTGTCGGACTCGGCTTTGCAATGGGCGTCGGCTTCGATCAGAACGACGTGTTCGGCGGAATCGTGGGTCCTCCATGGAGTCTGCTGCTCGGCAACGGAATCACCGCCGGCGCGGCCACCGCAATTGGTCTCACCGTGTTTCTCAATTTCACGAAGCCCAAGCGTCAACGGCTGGAAGCGCGACTGGATACCTCGGACCTGCCGCGAATC
Source organism: Chloroflexota bacterium (assembly GCA_026707185.1). The sequence continues at coordinate 1,035 of JAPOXI010000034.1, read as the reverse complement.
GACGCCTTCCTGTACGCCGTTGCCACATCGATGAAGTGGGATGACGCCTCAACCGAACGCCTGCGCTCGGCGGGCGAGGAGACCGTGTCGAGCTTGCTCCAACCAGCAGGCGACGAGACTACGACTCCAGCATCGCGCCTGGTGCTTAGCGCGAGCCCGGAGGGCAGGTCTGTCGAGCTGGAGTTTGTGGCGACTACGGACGAAGAAAACCTGGCAGATCGGCTCGCATACCTGGCCGAGCAAAATGAACTGCCAGATGCAGAAGAGATATCGTTCCGGCTGCTACGACACTACGCGTCGTCGGTGCGACACCAGAAGTATCACGGCCTGGACATCGTTACCGTCAGAGTCGACGCCTTGCCGTAATTCGCGCGCGAGGGTCAGTCAGAGCCAAGCTGGTCAAGGAACTCACGCACCGATTCGGCGCAGGCTTCAGGCTGTTCGAGCTGCAGGAAGTGGGTGGTCTCCGGAAGAAAGTCATAGTCCACCGTGAGTACGTGGCTCAAATCGAACGTTGGGAGGTACGAGTAGGGCAACGTCGGGTCGGCTCCGACAACCTTGATCGGGCAATGGAATGCGTCGAAGTCGACGAGCACGGCAAAGGCGCTGGCGTAGTCGACGATCTGCGCTTCGTAGTCGCGCGGACAGCGCAGTTCGTAGCCATCGCGTTGTTTACGCTCTCGAAGCGTCGTGCGGGCGGCAAGATCGAAGGTGCCGGGAACCGAACGGTAAAAGGTCGGCACGAAGCTCAGGAGGTCAGCGAACTGGTCGACCGACTGAAACAGCTCGGTGCGCCGCCTGGTCATAGCTGCGGTTCGCATGGCGGCGGCATCAAATTCCTCATAGCTGGCGCCGGGTCTGCACAGCGGAGGATCAAACAGGACAAGCGCTGAAAGACCACTACCCTTCGCCGGCGAGAGCAGCGTTGTCAACGCCGACACCGAATGAAAGACGCCGGTCTTTGGCTTGTCCCCGAAATTCGTGTCAATTGCCTCGAGTATCCGGTCATGGTCGCGGACGAGGGTGGGAACATTG
>JAPOXI010000033.1 GCA_026707185.1 Chloroflexota bacterium | reverse complement strand
AATTGAAACGGCGCGTATCCACTTCAATGCCCATGGTGTAGTCGTGCCCGAGTGAAAGCTGCGGACCGTTGTCGCTGGTAAACATAAGGATGGTGTTGTTGGCACAGCCGGCTCGATCAAGCGCGTCGAGAATTTGGCCCACGCCCGCGTCCATGCGCTCATTCATGGCGTAGATCAGCGCCACGCCATGCGGAAGACCGGCGTCCACATAGGGCTGAACGAGCTCCTGTGGCGCCTGCAACGGCGTATGCGGCGCGTTGAAGGCGACGTGGAGAAAGAATGGCCGCTGCGCGTTGCGTGCAATGAACGCCGACGCCTCGGAAGCGAATACATCCGTCAGATAGCGGCCGTCGGAGTGCTCAGTAGTCCCGTTACGGTCGATGCGCCACTTGTAGTAGTCCGCCCAGCCACCGCGAAACCCAAAGAAGTCATCAAACCCACGCGCGTTCGGGTGGTATCGCGGATCCAGCGCCCCCAGGTGCCACTTGCCCACCATGCCGGTCGCATAGCCTGCGGCCCGAAGGTGGTCCGCCAGCGTGACCTCCCGCAGCGCCAGGCGGTCTAGCCCCTGGCCCTCCAGCGTGTCGATGGCTCCCGTGCGATGTGGATACCGACCGGTCATCAGCGCGGCCCGCGCGGGCGCACAAACGCATGAGCCGGAATAGTGCTGGGTCAGACACACGCTCTCGTCCGCCAGCCCGTCCAGCACCGGCGTACGCGCCGGACCGTCGTTGAACAGCCCGAAGTCGCCATACCCCATGTCGTCAGCCACGATCAACACGATGTTGGGATGGGTCATTTCTCGCCTGTCTGCAGGTACGGCGGGCGCTCATCATCACCGAAGTTGCGGAAACGTGCGAGTGTCGGCTCGTAAGTCCTCGATCCCGTCCAGCTGACGGGGCGCTACCATCTCACGCTGAGATGCGCACTGCGTCGAGCGAAGCGGAAACTTCGACAAGCCAACCGGGTCGAATCGCGTCAGCCGTCGCTGATGGCTTCGCGCCAGCGGCGCAACTACGTGGAGAGCCGGTTCCTTCCCCGCATAAGGCAGAGCGGGATTCGCTCTGAGCATGACTCCGGGTCGGATGGCGGCTGCCGTCCGCAGCGCCAGTGCCCGCGCGGAGCGCGGTCCTTTGATTGAACGTCGCGTTGACTAAGCAGGAGTCATGCTGAGGGCGTCTGCTTTACCAGACATGAGCCTCTCTCGGATCACCGGAGGGGCCATTGTGGGGCTGAGTGCCGCTGTGGCCGGCTATACAGGGCTGGTTCTCGTCGGTGGCCCGGCCGGTCCGGCGCTCCCTAGTGCTGAAGCGCTTGCGGCTGGCGCTGTGCTTGCGGCCGTCGCCTTGTGGGTCTCCGTGCGCTCCAGGAGCGACAGGCTATTCCCAGGTGCAACAGCAAGCCTGCTTGCAAGCCTCCCGTTTCTCCTTTATGCGGCCGTGATGCACGTCAATCCCGGGCTGGCTCACTTCACAACCCAGACAAGCGCTCTTGGTTGGACTCTGCTGCCAGCGCTGTTGCTTGCCCAGGCATCGGTATACCGCCAGGCAACCAGAGCCGATCTGGCGCTGGATGTCGCGTACGGCGGCGCCGCCGGCGTCGGGTTGGCCGTCCTGCTGCATGTGGCTGCTGCGGACGGGCCGCTTGGCCTGCAGTGGGCACTGCCAGGTTGGGTGGCGGGGGCCGCGGTCGTGGTTGGCCTCATGCGGGTCGCTCCTCAACCAGCAGTTCGGCTTCGAACGGGAGCCGGACTCCGTGTTCTCCCGATCGCGGCGGCTTGGATCATGGCCCTGATTACGACGATTCCGGCTGCCCCGCGACACGAACTGGCGACGTCGGCCGGCTCCCAGTCGCTCGCGTTATGCATTGCCGGATGGCTGTCATTGGCCATGTTCATACTCTGGCGGAGCGAGCTCTTGCCAGCCGAATTGGATCTCATCGACCGGATTCGACTTTCCTTGCAGGGTCTCGCTCCCGGTATCGCCACACTTGCGCTGCTTCTCGTCGGAGGCTTTCAAGCCGCCTCGTACTCCGAAGTAACGATCGATGACCTAAGCCAGTTCTGGGTGACTGCCGACGCGTTGGCAGGTGGCGAGAATTACCCGGTCTGGGGAAACAGAGCAAGCCTTCCCGGACTGCCGCTTCTCCTACTCGGATCATTTGCTTTCTTCGGACGGACCTTTCCGGCGGCTCTTGCTCCGATGTTTCTGGCGAATGCCCTGCTGCCCTGGCTGATCTATCGCGCGGCGATGGCGGCTAAGGCAGGTCGTTCGGCGGCGTTCGCGATTGCGGTCGTGGCGACGTTGCTTCCGCCAGTCCAGATATACAGCCTGGGGTCTGCGGAACCTGATCCGGTGTTCATCGCGCTTTTGGCCGCAGCAGTGTGGTCGTTCGCTCATGTCATGCGCACGTGCGAGCCACGACACTCGATTCTGGTGCTCGGCGGCTTAGCCGCCGCACTGGCGGTGACACGGCCCGAAGGACCTCTCTACGCAGGGTTGCTTCCGCTAGCAGTCTTTGCAACGAAGCCTTCGCGTTGGACGGGCGTCGGCGTTGCGTGCTGTGCCATCCTTGTATTGCCTTTAGTTGTCTTCAGCCAAATCCGCCTCGGGCGTCCATGGCCGGTTGCCGGCCAAGACTTTGCATTTGAAAACCTCACTTCAATCTCGGGAATCGTCGGTAGTGAGACGTGGCCTAAGGTGTCGCGGCTGGTTCTATTGGACGACATCCGTTTTCACCTCCTTATAGCGTCGATTCTCTTTCTATGCCTTGTTGGATCGATTAATCTTGCACGCCGACGCTGGGCATACGTGGTTCTGCCAGCTGCGGTCATTGCCAACATTGTCGTGAAACTTGGCATCAGCGTGTATATGGTTCGTCTTAGGCCCGAGGCTCCTCAGGAGTTCATTCGGCACGTGGCCTATCCGATGCCCATCGTCGCGGTGATGGCGGCCGTTGGCGTTACAGTCCTGGCTCGCGCTGCGCGAAGACGAGGACGATTGGCAGCTCGCGGCGGCCTAGCCCTTGGAATCGCCGCAGCCGTATACCTGGGTGCGGGATCGCTATACATTCTTGGCACGCCCGAGGAGTTCCATCACGGGAACAGGAGCGGCAGCCTGCTCTCGGCCAGCATCTACGTCAACGCGCCAGAACTGTGGCGAAATCCAATCGACCTTCCGCCAGCTGATTGGTCGTTTGCCGACTTCCGCAGGGAGCTGTTTGCCTGGTACGAGCCTTTTGACAGCCACAGCGTCTCCACTGGCGCGGCCTATCAGACGCTGACAGGAGCCGCTGCGGCGGCCGGATTGGCCGCACTGCTGACGGCTGCGCCTGCAACCTCAGCACGATCGGAACGGAGATTCCGCACATCTGCGGACCGATCGATGAAAGGAAAGCCGACCTGACCATCGATCCGGACGTGGTCCCGGGCCTTTCGCTTCTGGCGCTCGAGCTGTCTTTCCTTGCCTTGGTGGGCTTCGCGGTATCGCGCGTGCTGTTGCGGCAGAGCGACGACCTGTTAGCACTTGCCCAAGGCATGGCTGTCGGCCTAGCGCTCTGGGGTCTGATCACCAACTTCGCCATGCATTTGCTGCCTGGAATGGCGGGGGCCATCGCCGCCTGGATTTCCATCCTGTGCATCGGAGTCGGGCTGGCTTGGCGCGCACGGCGGGCGTTGCGAGTGCCGATGTCTACGGCCGCGACCTTTTTCGCCACGGCCTTGCTGATCTTCTTGCTTGCGCTGGCCGGCCGCCAACTCCTGTCGATTGCCGACGACGAAATTCACCATGGGCTGGCTGCATCCATTCGTGCCGGCGGATTCCCACCGGTCTTGCCCTGGAACCCGGGGCAGCCGGCGCCCTATCACTACGCGATCGACATGCTGGCTGGGTTGTTGATGCCCCCTTCGGGTCCTGATCTAGCTTTCGTCAACGAGCTCTTGGGTGCATATATCTGGACCAGCCTTGCGCTGGTTGCCATGGCGCTCGTCTACAAGCACGCGGGATGGCTCGCAACCGTGACGCTAAGCCCCGTACTCCTGACAGCAGGGGCGTGGACGCTGTACGGCTCACCTAGTCCGCCGAGTATCTTGCAGATTCCCGTGCCGACTGGGACTCCGGGCGTGGGGCTGCGCACGGCGTTAACCGAGTTGTACTGGCCGTCATTTGAATTACCGTTTGATACGAACTTCGACGCGTCTCCACCGAACAGTTGGAGGCCGTCGTTTCCCCTTGCGTACACGCTGGCGTTCATCGTGCTGGAGCGTATCGCCGCTGGCGGCAGACGGGCGTGGACGTCAACCGTCACGCTCGCCGCACTCCTTGGCTTTGTCGGCCTCGTCGATGAACCGGTCGCATTGATCGGGCTTGGTCTGTGGATTGCGTATGAACTGGCGCTTGTTCTTGGCAACTACACCGGACACCAACGGCAGCCAGCAGAAGCCGGATACCAGTGGGCTCACCCCCTTCGAAGCAAGCTTTGGACTGAAGTCCTTGCCGCTGCCGCTGGGCCGGTGCTAACCGCTGCGATTCTCGCTGCAACCGGCGGGTTTGTGACGGGATTGATCACCGGCTCATCGCACGCCGCCATGTCGCTGCAATTGATCGACGATCCCGGCAGCCGACGTCCAATAGGCGCCTTGGGTGATCTGGGCGGCGGTGTCGGCGTCCTTGGAATCGGACCATTCGTCGTCGCCATTGTGGCCCTACTGTTCGCCTGGCGAAGTTCCCTGGTTCGGATGTTGACCGCAGGGAGCGGTCTTTTCCTCGTGGCCGCGCTTGTGCTTCGCTACGAACCTTTCCCGGCAGATATTTCCCGTATGGACGGGCACGCTCGCAACTTTGCGCTGTTGGCTTTGCTCGTCGCCATGGCGCTCCGCTTCGCGACTCTCAAGAGCCGCCATCGATACGTGGCGGCGCTTGGTCTGATCGCCCTGGTGACCTGGCCGACCGCTGCGACACCGGCGCGAGCCCTGAGCCTGGCTTTGGAGCGCGGGCCTCAACTCTCCAACATGTCGCCGGGACCTCGGGAGTTTTACGAGTGGTTTCAGGGACGACACGCCGTCAGTCCCTTTCCTTCCGACGTTGTCGCCAGGTACATCCGGGAGCACACCCCGGTTGATGCCCGCGTGCTCTCTCCCCATCCCAGCGCAATGACTGTGGCCACAGGTCGGCCAAATGCGTCCGGATTTGCGGATCTCCTGCACATCATTGTGGGGACCGGACCCGAATACGAGGACGCGATACGGCTGCTCGAACCCACCGCAGTCGGAGCGCTCGGCATCAACTTTGTGCATACAACGGACAGTTGGCTTGAGGAGCTGCCTGGATATGCCGTGCGCTGGTTGAAAAACCCCGAGCTCTTCGATTTCATGATCCGCGATGGCGCCGACGCCCTGTACCGGGTCAGGCCTGCGTTTAAGGAACTTGACATTCCACCGACGCCCCTCTCGTTCCAAGCCCTTCGTCGCTCGATTCCGGCAGACGCCTCGGTTTACCTATCGCGCGACATAGACCCTCGTGACGCGCTGCGAGCCGCCGCCGCGGTGCCGCAAGCCAGGATTTACGGGAACGTGAAGAAGTCGGTTCTACACCTTCTCACGGAGCTTTCAATTGATCCGCTTGGCAGTCGAGAGCCAGACATCATCGTCATGTCATCTCACGTAGCGCCGTCTGCATTCGCGCCCTCGGTGCGCCAGCCGATCTGGTGGAACGACTCCGTCGCCGCCTACGCGCCTGCCGGGGGAATCGCGCGAGTTGTCGGGCCGCCGCCGCAACACTTCAGCATCGTGCTCACGGACGTGCACACGGTCAATGGACACATCGACTTTCGTGCGACGTTCATTGACCGGGCCGCCGAACGTTGGACAGGGCAGGACTGGGTGGTGATGTCGGCGGACACGTCACGATGGCGGCTCCCGGGCGAGTCCAGAAGGGATCGTCGCGCGCGTCCCGCGGCGCGATGGTTCATCGGGCATCTTCAGCCGGTTCGCGACAAGGACTTTCAGGAGTACCTTTATCTGTACAGATTCGATCCTCGAACGGCGACGCTGACATTCTGGGATGGAGCAACGTACGGGCCTCTCCAGCGCGTCGAACGAGAGTTTGGCCCAGGTGATTGGGTGCTAACGGCGCGACTGGTCAATCGAAACCGCGAAGTCGCGCTTATTCCTGTGCTCCAGTTCACGCTGTCCGCAAGCGGCGAGTGGACCTACCAAGCCTATGCGGGTTCGCTCGACGTGACGATCGGTCGTTGAGTCGTCATGCAGGGTAGAACGCAGGCGTTGCGTCGTGGCGTCCACGCCGGGTCCACCACTATGGGGCGCGTTTGGCTGCGGGAATCGAGTCGCGATCGCTCGCAGATCTGTGCAGCCGCACGACGAGCGCGACACCGATCGCAAGCAGCACACTCATCGTGAACAACACGAAGGCCCAGGCACCAATGCGCTGGAAGAGGTAGAGATCGGGTTCGATCAGGCCGTCCTGCCATTGGCGGGCCAGGCGGAGGTGGGCGCCAATCAGGGAAAAGTGGGGATTCCAGAGCACCTGTTCGGCGCGCGCGCCGTGCTCCCAGAGGTTTCTCCAACCCGTCTGGTAGTCGAAGAGCACTCCCAAGACTGAGAGTCCAGACGACCAGGCCGCTAGCGCGACCGTGGTGAGTCGCATCGGCAGGTTAGTCGAAGGCGCCTGGAGGACCGCACCGACACCGAGCGCCAGAAATGGCGTGACGGCGGTGAGGTAGCGAGGCCCCCACGACACGCCGCCGTGCCAGTCGCGGAATGAGCCGTAGCCGATGACCGCGATCACAACCAACGCCAGGGTGGCTATCCAGATGGGGTTCTGCCGCCCCATGCTCAGGAGACCCCACAGGCCCACCGCCGCCACGGGCATGAAGACCAGGAGTCCGAAACTGGGGCTGGCCAGCACCCCGAAGATGCCAATGTACGCGCGGTCGGTCTGCCAGAGAATCGATGCCGTCCGGTAGCCGACGTCCAGCAACTCGCCGGTTCGGTAGAGGTTCCACAGGCCAATCCCTGGGATTGCGATGGCCGCCCACGCCGTTGTATAGGCGCCGGAGCAGGCTGCGCCAATTCGCCAGCTGACCCGCCACTGCGGAAGGGTCAGCAATCCGACAACCAGGCCGAAGGCGATCAACTCCGGCCGCGCAACCACGGTGAGTCCGGCCATCGCACCGGCGATGACCCAACGGCGAAGTCCTGGGTTTGACGTCGTCAGTGGAAGTAGCGCCAGCACGGCAAGCAACGCTGCAAGTGGAATGTTGGCCAGGCCTTTCGCGTAGACCCACAGCGGACTGGCAAAGGCCAGGATGAGGGCAGCGGCCAGGGCGTTGCGCGGGCGAAGGCCGAGGTTGCGTCCGAGTCGGAAGGTTGCAGCGACCAGCGAGGCTGCCACAACGGGGCCGTAAAGCAGAACAGCGAGGGGACGCACGGCACTGGGTTGGGGAAACGCTGGTGATGGCGGAGGCGGCTCGGATCCGATCCAACTCGCGACACGATAGGCCGGTGTCATAGCAGCCCACGACAGCAGGCCGTAGCGGCCGGTGACTCGGTCAGCTGTGGGGTGGGCGAGTGTGAGCAGTTGCTCGCGGGGAAACGGTTGGTCGCCGCCGAGGTCGGGGCTGCCGGTTTCGACCAGGGCGCGGGCCGAGGCGTAGTTGGTGATTTCATCGACGCTGTAGGCGTGGGCGCCGGAGGACAACAGATAGACGAGGCCGGCCAGCAGCGCGACGACCGCGGTCCGTGCAAGATCGCGCCGTGCCTCTCTTGGCCCGGTCTTGAGCGACGTGGAAGAGGCCTGGTTCATTGGGTCAAAGCCGAAAGCAGAAGAATGGTTCAGCTTGCCGTATGGATGCTTGGCGCCCGGTCATTGTGCTCCGACGTACGCCGGGCAGCGGCAGTTCTTTGGCTGCACACGCCCGCCGGACGTAACGGGCGGCCGATCAGGTGGCCAGCCCCTGGGCGGCGCGTTTCACGATGGGGGCCAGGGGGTCGGCGGTTTCGTAGATCCAGTCGACGATGCGCTGGGCAAGGGCTGCTCGGGTGGCGGCGTGCGCCGGGTCATCGATGAGGTTGATCATTTCGTGTGGATCGGCATGCAGGTCGTATAGCTCAGAGTCGTCGAGCAGGAAGAGGTTGAGCTTCCAGCGGTCGGTGCGGACGGTCTTGATGAACTGGTGCTGGTCTTCGAAGTGCGAGTAGAACTCGGCGAAGATTGCGTCGCGCGGTGGCGGAGCATTCGATGTCCAGGCGTCGGCGAAGCTGCGGCCTTCGCCGGCGTCCACCACGACGTTGCATAGATCACCGAGGGTGGACGTGAGGTCGATGGTGCTGAAGAGCGCGTCGCTGACCTTCCCGCCATCGATCCGCCCCGGCCAGCGGACGATGAAGGGGATGCCCAGCGACTCCTCGTACATCGAGGGCCCCTTCTCGATCATCCGGTGCGCGCCCAGGCTTTCGCCGTGATCAGACAGCACGACGACGATCGTGTCATCGGCCAGTCCCTCGTCTTGCAGGTGGTCCAGCATGCGGCCGACCTCGGTGTCCACGTGCGCCACCAACCCGTGGTAGTGCGCGATCAGTCGGCGCCAGTCGGCGACGGACATGTTGCGGACCCATTGGTGCTGGACGGACTCGCGCAGGGTGCTCGGCTTGGTGGACAGGTCGTCGGCCAGCGACACGGGAAGGTCGACGTCGTCGGGCGACACCAGGTCGGGAAAGTCGCCGGGCGAGATGATGGGCGGATGCGGATCCTTGATCGAGCAGCAGAAGACCCAGGGGCGCTCGTCACGCGAGTCCAGGAACTCAATGGCTTGATCGACGGCCCAGGCCGTGCGGGCATGCTCGACCGGGATGATGGACGCACCCGACGGGAACACGCCCGTCGCCAGCGAGCCGGATGCGCTGAAGCGACGATGCTCGCGGTGGAAGGTCTCGGCCAGGCCGTGGCGTTCGAGGTGCCGGACGTAGAAGTCGCGGCCGTCTTGCCAATAGCGGTAGGTGCGCCAGAAGTCGGTCCAGCCGTGGTGCGGAGATTCGTCGTCGCCCATGTGCCAGGGACCGGTGTAGCCCATGCGGTAGCCGGCGGCCTTGAAGGCCTGCCCCAGCGAGGGCACGGATTCCGGGAGTGGCGTGCGATGCACCAGCGGCCCAACCTCGGCCTGCCAGGCGGCCGGAAACTGCGTCGAGTCGCCCACGCGATAGACGTGGTGCTGGTGCGGATAGCGCCCGGTAAACATGGACGCGCGGGCGGGGGCGCATTGCGGAAGCGGCACGTACGCCCGGGTCAGGCGGAGGCCATCTGCCGCCAGCCGGTCGAAGACGGGCGTGCGGGCGGCCCGGCAGCCATAGGAACCCAGCGCGCCGCGCTGGAGTTGGTCCATCAGAACGATCAGGACGTTGGGGCGACGCGCCGCCATGTCACTGCTCCGGGCGCACCGGCGGTCACCGCCAGATTGCCAGACAGGCTGCCGTTGGGCTGCGAAACCACGTTCGGCTCGCTACGCTAGACGTTGTGCCTAACCTGAGTTTTTGGCTCGTCGCGGGCCTACTGGCTCTCTTCGAAGCCGCCATTGTCATCACAGCACTTCGGATGCGCGTGCGGACCATCGGACCTCGCAGCCTCGTCGGCCGACGGCCGGCTGAGATCGTCTGGACGCTGCTGCCGGCGCTGCTGCTCGTCGCGCTCGTCTGGCTTTCCTTGCAGCCGCAGTAGACAAAGCCGGACTGTTTCCCGTGAACAACTCAAGTCCCGAGATCTGGTTGCGCCGCGCCGGAATGTGGGCCGGCGCCGCGTCAATCCTGACGATTGGCCTTATCGGGTACGGGTCGTGGGTTCGCGTATCCGGGTCCGGGCTGGGCTGTCCCGACTGGCCGCTCTGCGAAGGCGTTGTGGTGCCCAATCTGGAGGGCGCCACAGGGATCGAATTCGGGCATCGCGTGTTCGCGGGCGTCACGATGCTTGCCGCACTGGCAGCGTCATGGTTCGCCATCCGCGGGCGGACAGCCGACCGCCAGGCGACCAGGCTGATTGTCGGCGCACTGGCGGCCATCCTGATACAGGCCGTTTTGGGCGGAATCACGGTGCTGACCCATCTGCACGGCATGGTCCGGCTGGCGCATCTGACGTTCTCCATGCTGACGCTGTCGCTGTTGACCGCGGGGGCCCTGCGGGCCTTGAACGTCCCCGGCGTGGAGCTGCCGGGCGTGACGCGTACGCGCGCGCTGCTGGTGGCGGGGGCGCTCGTGGTCCTGCTTGGCGGCACCATCGTCGGAAGAAGTCTGAGCGCGAGCTGCCCGACCCTGCCGTTTTGCGACGGCAGCGTGGGCGCCGAAGCCCTGGGGCTTCACATGCTGCACCGCATCGCCGCATCGCTGCTTGCGATCGACATTTTCATCATGGCCTGGCAGGTCTGGTCGCGCGGCGGAACGCGCGCGGCGATTCTGTTGAGCATTAGCGCTGTCGTCCTTGTGACGGCGCAGGGGGCCGTGGGCGTGCTCTCCAAGTCCATCGGCTTGTATCCAGAGCTTCGCGTCCTGCACCTGACGCTGGCCGCCCTGCTGCTGTGGGTGCTGGTCATCAAATTCAGCCTGGCGCTGAAACACCGAAGCGGTTGATGCAAGCGCTGGTCCGACACCTGTTCCCGCTGGCGAAGCCGCGAATCGTCCTCCTGGTCGTTTTTATCGCGGCGGCCGGCACGTGGAAGGCCGCCGGCGGTCAGCCGGATCCCGCGACGATGCTCGCCGTGATCCTGGCGGTGGCGGTGGCGGCCGCGGGATCCAATCTCGTCAACCAGGGACTGGAAGCGGACATCGACGCGATGATGCGCCGCACACGCGGTCGCGCGGTGGCGTCGCATCAAGTCAACGCGCTCGCTGTGATCGCTGTGGGTCTGATCCTTGTGACGGCGTCCGTCGTGGCGCTGGCGGTCGCTGCGAATCTCATGGCCGGGCTCCTTACGCTGGCCGCGGCCGCGACGTATGTGCTCGTGTACACCGTGGTATTGAAGCGACGCTCCTGGAACAACATCGTAATCGGCGGTGCGGCCGGGGCCTTTCCGCCGCTGATCGGCGCAGCGGCCGTGTCGGGCGACGTGGATGCCCTGGGCCTGTATATGTTCGCCTTCGTGTTCTTCTGGACGCCGCCCCATTTCTGGACGCTCTCGCTGCTTCTGCGAGAGGACTACGCCGCCGCGAGAGTCCCAATGCTCGGGGCCATCGCCAGCCGGCGCGACACGGTCATCCAGATCAAGTTGTACATCCTGTTGCTGGCGGCCTTGACCTGGCTTCCGCTGGCGGCAGGCTACGGGGGGCTTACATTCGCGCTGGCGGGAACGCTGCTGACCGGGTACTGGCTGCGCGCCTCGTGGCCGCTTCACGGCGCCGCGAGCCCCAGGCAGACGCTCGCGGCCTACAAGTTCTCGCTGTTGTACCTGGCGCTGACGTTCCTGGTCCTGGCCATCGAGCCGATGCTTCCCTGGTATGCGTAGGCGTTGAGCCGGTCGTCGTGCCGCCGGGCTAGCGGGCAACCGGCTGGCGCCTGAAGACTCCGACGATCGGAACGGCGACGAGGACGATGACGGCGGCCACGAAGAAGGGCAAGCCCATCGGTTCCTCGTAGAACTCGGCCAGGCGTCCGCTGCCGGCCGATCCGATGGCGACGCCCAGGGAGTACACGGCATAGAAGATGCCGAACGCCATGCCACGGCGCCCGGGGCCTGCGGATTCGGTGACCAATGCCGTCGCCGCAGGGAAGACCAGGCCGTACCCGAGGCCGAACACCGCCATCCCAGCCGCAATCACGCCGTAGTCTTCGGCAACGCCAAGCACGGCCAGGCCCGCAGCCACACCGACTAGGCCTCCGAGCAGCGGGACAAAGCGACCCATTCGGTCGCTGGCGCCACCAACCGGACTGGCCATGACGAGTATGGCTACGAGCGCAAAGATGGCGAAGCTGAAGCCGGAGCGGGCCGCGGACTCACCCTGGCTTTCCAGAACGAGCGGCAGGTGCGCCACAAGCACACCGACGCCGATCGTGACAGCAAAGAGGGTGGCATTCGCCGATAGCATGAGCCGCCCGATGGGCGTCGCAGCCCCGTCTGCCGCGCTCTGCGCAACCCGGCGAGCAGCCTTGTACGGCAGCCCGCGCGTAACGGCCGCAAATGCAATCAACGTGATCGCAAGCACCGCGGCGTCGAGGAAGAAGACCGAATCGGCGCCCCAGGCATCGCGGAGGAATCCCGCGACTGGCGGGCCGATCATGGCGGGGATGGCAATCATGGCGCCGGCCAGGCCCATCGCCCGGCCGCGCTGATCGGAAGCCACCCAGTCGCCGATGATTGAGAACGCGCCGGGCGTGAGCGCGGCCGCCCCGATGCCGTGGATGGCGCGTGCAACCAGGAGTTGCTCCGGGGTTCGCACGAACGCATAGCTGAGCACCGCGAGCGCCGTGATCGCCAGACCGATGATGATCGGGCCACGGCGGCCCCACCGGTCAAGGACGAACCCAGCGCCCAGGTTGCCGAAGAGGTTCGTCATTGAGTAGGCGGCCACGACGATGCCAACGAGCGCCGCCGAGGCGCCAAGGTTTCGGGCATGCGGCGCCATGGTCGGAAACTGCACGAAGAGATCGAAGAACGCCGCGAAGACGACCAGCCGCGCGGCCCAGATTGAGTGACGCGTTACGCCGTTCGAGGGAGTCGCTCCTGTCGCCGCGGAAAGTCCAGATGCTATGACAATTGACGGCTGGCCAGCACATCCAGAGCGCCAACGCGTGGTGCAAGGACGTGTTTCAGCGCGCGCTCAGTACCCTGAAGCCAGCCCCGTTCAACGAGACCTGACCCGATGACTGTGCCGGCCGTATCGCATGAACCGCCCGGCTACGCGTGCCCGTTCTGCGCGATTGCGGGCGGCGCCGAGCCGGAGTTCACCGCCTGGCGCGGCGAGCGCGTGTTTGTACAGATTGCGAAGCACTGGGATCCGGGCGGGCCGGGGCGGGCGCTGGTAATCCCGACGATGCATTGCGAGAACATCTACGCGCTGCCCGACGACGTGGCCGGCCGGATCGCGCGAGTGGTGCGGCTCGTGGCCACGGCCATGCGGCGTGGCTATCCGTGCGACGGGGTTGCCGTCCGCCAGAACAATGAGCCGGCCGGCGGGCAGGACGTGTGGCACCTGCACACCCACGTGGTACCGAGGCACAACGACAGTCCGTACCCGGCATACAGGCTCGAGTTGGCCGATGATGCCGAGCGTGCGCGCTACGCGGTCCGCTTGCGTCGGAGCCTGGAGGCGGTCGTCCAGACGCCCGGGTCAACCTAGGCGCTGAGTCAACCGACGCTGAAGGCCGCGTGGCCGGCTAGAGGATCTGGTCCAGGAACATCTTGGTTCGGTCTTCCTGGGGGTTGTTGAAAATCTGGTCGGGCGGGCCGAGCTCGACGAGCGCGCCCTCGTCGAAGAAGGCCATGCGGTCGGCGACCTCGCGGGCGAAGCCCATCTCGTGGGTGACGCAGAGCA
>JAPOXI010000091.1 GCA_026707185.1 Chloroflexota bacterium | reverse complement strand
GCGACGAGCGCCGCCAGTACCTCACCACCATGCGCCGCCGCATCAAGGACGACGGCCAGCTCTTCCTGGCCTTCGTCAACCGCCGCTCCTACCACCGCCCATTGCGCTGGATGCGCGGACGCATCGGCCACTCCGGCGTCGAATACGCCCTTGCGCCGGACCCCAGCCTCGGTCCCTTCAAGGCCGCCACCCCCGGCGAAATCCGGGCCGACCTCCACGCCACCGGCTGGCGCGTACGCGACCGCCGCCACTTCTTTGCCGTTCCCCCGGCCGACGAGATCGAGTTCCGCGCCGGCCGCAAAGGCCGCAAAGTCAAACTCGCCGGCCAGGCCCTCACCCGAATCAGCCAGCTATTACAACCGGTGGGCCCGGTCCTCGGCCCCGTCGCCCGCGTCCACGCCTGGGACGTCATTCCGGCCTGAAGCCTGCGCGGCGAACGCGCCGGCAGCCGGGCCTGCGACTAGGAACCCCCACCCGTCGCGGCTCGCAGCGGCGTCAGGTCCATGTCCACGCCAAGCCAGCCGTGATGCGCCTCCAGCCGTGTGATCGCGCTGGTACTGGAGACCATTTGTCTCAGGGCCGCTATTCCCGAAAAGACCTCGTAGGCAACCTTCGCATCGCTCACATCAATGCGAGCCAGCGGCAGCAGCTGCTGATAGTCCACGCGGCCGCTGACCGGGTCGAACTCCGCCGCGGTGAACATCAGCAGGTACGAACGTCCAGCCTCGAGCCTCGGCACCCCACCCTCGACTGCCGATCCATTGATCTCAAGCCGGCGACCGTCAAACTCGATCCTGGTCATCTGCGACTCTCGCGTGAGCACCAGTGGACGGCTCCACCTTCGGACGAAGCGGCTGAAGTCGGGCCGCGCCGGTCCGGTTCCAGTCGCATCGGCTTCGTACAGTCGCAGGTGGGTGCCGGCTTCGAAAGCAATCCGGTGCGGGTTTTGGTACCGGAGGTTGACGACGACACGTTCGCCTTCGACCTGCCCGTCAAAGCCAAGCCCGGCCACGAGCCGTTCGCGCTTCGCGAGGCTGGCCGAGGGGCTCGCCCGGAATTGGGCGAACGGCGCCATCTCGGCATCCGAGATCGTGGCCAACGCCCCGCAGTCCGGAACCGATAGTTGGAACTGTTGCGGGATGCCCGTCAAGTCCCAGGTCTTGGGGCCTGCCGCCACCTGGGTTCCAGGTGCGCCGAGCACTCGGAAATCGAGGAGTCCGTTCGCGGCGTCACACACGCGTCTTGGCTCGTGGGCGCGTCCGGCGAAATCGGAACCAATGCGCCAAACCGGCGACCAGGTGTCGCTGGGCCTGTAAGCACGCATCCCATACCCGGCCCACACGGCATCGTCGCCCGACAGGCCCAGGGCTGTCGGCTCCAGGAGTTCGGGCATTACGACGACGCCCTGATCAGGAACGCCCCGGTCCGTCCTGAAGCGCGCAACGCGGGTTGCTCGATTGACATCGGTGGACTCTGGCGCCCGGAGGTCGACGTGGTCGATGAAGCTGAAGAGCAGCATTCGGCGTGCGTACACGGAAAGGCTGCCGACCAGGGACACCGGTGTGTCGGCAGGGACGATCTGGCGCAGGCGGCGGTAGCTGGACAGCGCCACGTCAGTCGTTCCCGCGCCGGGTAAAACCTCGAATACCCGATGTCGCATGCCCGACGCCGAGCGCATGTCAGCCAGCAGCTTGAAATGCGCTGAATCAGCCAGGAGGCGTCGCGCCTCTGGCGTCAGCGCTTCGGCGTGGGCGTCCGTGACGTGCAGATGGGTTACTCCCATCTCCTGAAGGTCGTCTCGATGTAGAAATCGCAGCGCGTCTTCGTAGGTGGGCGTGGCGTATTGGGCAAGCGACTGCAAGTGCTGGCCCGAGGTCGGGGAGGCGATCCCGGCTAGCGACGCAATGGCCGCCGGCTGGGTGGTCAGCAGGCGGGCATCGTGAGACAAAGACCGCGCGAGCCACGCGTAGAAGTCCCAATTCGCTTCCAGGATCGAGCCAAACTGGGTCCGAACCGCAAAGCGGTCCACCGACTGCGCGTCGGCCAGATGCCCAACGTTCAGCCCGCCAAGCGCGAGTTGAGTCCCTGATATCGCACGGGGCACGACCGTTGGCAGCAGGGCCAACAGGCCTACGGCCAGAACCGCCAGGCGTTTATGAGGGCGAGAAAGGCCGCCGACGAGCGTGCTGATCCCAACCAGCGCGGCGAACATCGCCACGGCGGTTGCCAACCAGAGGATCCGCTGGTCATTCGCCGGCCTCACCGAACGCAGGGTCTCGGCCTCCACCAATCCAAGCGTCCCGGCCAACGCGAGATACGCCAGCCCCCAGCTGCGCCGGCGGACGGCGGCAAAGGCGCCAATGATGGCGAGGGGAATGATCCCAACCTGGATCAGCGCTGGACCCGCCAATCCAAATGGCGCCAGATCGTCCGGGTTGGGATCGAATTCGATGCGCACCATCCCGGTGGTCCCGCCACGTCCCAGCACCGCGTCTGCAATCGGCCCGCCCGCCAGCGCGATCAAGAGGGCCGAGGTCGCCAGGGCGGCCACCAGCCAGAACCGCCCAAATGCTGGCGGTCGAAAGAAGCGAACGATCCCGATCAGGCCCAGGGCTGCGCCGGAAAAGACCAGCACCGCAGCTTCCGCCAACGCGGAGACCCCGGCCGCCGCGGCCAGGAGCGCCGCCTGCCGGCGGGCTACCGCCGCCTCCAGCGACGCAGCAATGAGAATCACAATGGCGGCGGCGAGCGCCCACTGTGGCTGGTCAACCCAATCGAACGCCACACGCACTGCCGCGATTTCGGATTCGGCAGGGGCCAGCCCCCCGATGAATCCGGCCAGGCCAGGGTCGTCACCGGAAGACTCAACATAGGGGGGTAGGCCGACGTGAAAGGCACCGGCAAATAGCCCGAGGGCGGCTCCGGATCCCACGGCCAACGGCAGCGGCGAGCCCACGTCCCAGGCGAACCCTACGGCCGCAAGAATCAGCGCCACCGTCAGGAACGACAGAAGGACGTAGTAGACGGTCCAGACCGGGGCATCCGTCATGCTGATCACGGACGCTGCCAGCAAGTCGGCGCCGTAGTGATAGCCAATGCCGGCATCAACGCCGTAGGGCGTGATCGGCGGAAACTCGCCCCTGGCCATACGCTGGGCGAGCGCGAAGTGCCACGACTCGTCGATGAACCAGACGTGCGACCGGTTTGCCAGGGCGAAGATAAAAAGGCCCACCGAGGCGGCTGCGAGCACCGTTAGGCGCAGCGCCGCACGCCTGGACACGCGAGAAAGCACGCCGCCGCGCCACGCGACTACCACGGAAAACGTTGATGGCGCCAAGATTCCAATCCAGGCGCTCGGCGGGCCTGGCCAGAGATGGGCGCTCAGATTGGTCGTGAGCAGCACGGCGACGACTCCGAGGACAGGCCCGTAGTACGGCCACACCGAACGTGGCCGATGGCCAAACGCCGCGTGCGCCAGTGGCGCGCCAATAGCGGACATCCACAGGCAGACGGTGGTCGCAGACAGAACCCCGGGCCAGGGCGAAGCGGCGGGATCCAGGCTCACTTGTGGGTTTCCGCGTTAACGCTCGGAAACAAGGTGCCTCCTAGACCTGGGCTGTGCGCACCTAAAGTCGGCTTGCGTTGCCTGATGCCCGGTCACGCGCACGAATCTGCAACCACTGCCTGTTCGACCGCAGGCTCGTCTGGCAGGTTTGGGTGTAGCCGCTACGCGGTCAAGAGCAGTGCGGCCCGAAGCCGATTGTAGGCGGCGAGCCTTGTCGGCAAGCGGCGTGGGTCAGGCACCAATTCACTGCCAGCTTTCGGAACCGGGGCGTGGAGTGGGAGCATGGACGGTTTCCATGCGGTCGTATGTGCCCGCGAACGCTCGCCTAAACTGCGCGGGTTCAGGGCGCTGACGGTGCGGCGTGGCACGTGATTGGTAATGCTCCGCCGTCGTAGACCCGGCAAGGGTCGAAATGCGCCGTCACGCAATCGAAATGGCCTCCATGCTTCTAACCATTGTGGTACCGGCCTACAACGAGGCCGGGCGCCTCGGGCGCACCCTCCCGAAAATTCTCGCCTGGCTGGCGACGTTCCCTGGCGGCGGACGGCTCCTGGTGGTTGACGATGGCAGCACCGACGCCACGGGCGACGCCGTGCGCGCGCAGATGCCAGCTCACCCAAACCTTGACCTCATCACGCTGTCGCGGCAAGGAGGCAAGGGGGCCGCCGTGCGGGCGGGCATGCTGGCCGCTTCCACCGACATTGTCGGCTTCATGGATGCCGACCTTTCCACGAGCCTTCAGCACGTGGGGGAAGCGGTAACGGCCATTCAGAACGGCGCCGACGTGCTGATCGGATCACGGGGTCTGCGCCGCAGCCAGACCGTCGTACGGCAGCCGATCTATCGGCGGGTCGGTGCTCGAGTCTTTCGCGAACTGGCGCGTCAGGTGGGTGGGCTGCCGGACACGCCCGACTCGCAGTGCGGGTTCAAGTTCTTTCGGGGACCCGTGGCGCATGATCTCTTTGGCTCAACCGTGATCGATCGCTGGATGTTCGACCTGGAGATTCTCCGGCTGGCGCGTTACAGGGATTACACCGTCCAGCAACTGCCCGTTGAATGGACAAATGACCCTGACTCACGTCTGCGTTTGACCGTGGACACCCTGCGCATGGTGCGCGATCTTGCGCGGATCCGCTGGCGCTTCCTCACCGGTCGCTACGGATCGCCCGGACGATCCGCCTAGGACCAGCCGATGCATAGCTCCCGTCAGCAAACCCTCGCCGCGACGACCCGCGGCACCGTGTAGCCGCCATGGGTGACTGGATTGCGGCCACGCGGGAGTTTCTGCTGGAGTTTCTGGAAGCCAATCAGTATTTGGCCCTGGCCATCTACGTCGGGGTTGAAGAAGCCGGCGTTCCATTTCCCGTGCCGGCCGACACCGCCATCGTGCTGATGGGGTATCAGGTTTACCGGGGCGTGGCCAATCCCGTTGCGGTCGTGGCCACGGTTGTCGTATCGGCGACGGCCGGTGCGTCGGTCCTCTACTGGCTGGCGCGCCTGATCGGACCACGCCTCATCACCCGCTTCGGACGGGCGCTCCACATTACGCCCGAGCGGCGTGAGCGGGCCGAACGCTGGATTCACCGCTACGAAGTTCCCGCCGTGGTTATCGGTCGCCTGATTCCCGGCTTTCGCATCGTCATTACCGTCGTGGCCGGGGCGGCCCGCGCCAGCTTCTGGAAGTTTCTGCCCTCCGCCGCTCTGTCGGCGCTGATATGGGCGGTCATCTACATGGGTATCGGCTGGGGCCTGGGCGATCAGTACCAGCGCCTAGCGTCGGCCGTCGAAGCCGATCCACGCGTCGGATTTGGGATCGTTCTGGCCGCAGTCGTGGTGGTCGGCGCCCTCGTCGCGTTCAGGCTGCGTCGACGCCTGTTCCGTCGGTTGCGCCTGCGCAAGCCCGAGGGCGACGGTTCCCCGCCACCTCCTGCTTAGGTTGCGGTTCGCTCCGCCTCGCTCAGGCGTCCGTTGCGGCCGACCACCCGCTTGATCAGCGTCAGCCAGCTCGAGGTGCCCTGACCGCGCCAGTCCAGGTCGTCCTGCAGCTTCATCAGCCGGTCCATGCGGCCCAGTCGTTCGGCTCGCTCGTAGATACGCAGCCAGACGCAGGGCAAGGTCGGGTCGGTCTCGCACATGCCGTAGATGTCGGTCCCCCCACACGGCCCGTCGCGCAGCCCTTTGGGACAGGCCATCGGGCAGATGAACGCCGTGTCCTGCAGGATGCAGTGGCCGCACATTTGGCAGCCGAACAGTGGGCGCTTTACCAAACGCTCAACCAGCGTGAACGCCTGCACCGGGGCGTCGCGCAAGGCGCGCTGGGCGGTGACCTGCGTCAGATTCACGGCGTAACGAAGCCCGTCCGCGAGTTCAGGTGATCAAGTATATGGCCGAACGTCCGTCGATTCCGCGGCCTCAGGTCGACGCGCCGCTCTGGCCGGCTTGCGGTGTGGGCCGAACCGTCGGCGGTCCGATTCGTCGCTCCGGGATGAGCAGGCGACGTCCGACGAATAGTTGGGACGGGTCGGTGATTTCGTTGAGTTCGGCCAGGTCCTCCACCGTCACGTCCAACTCCTGCGAGATCGCGTACAGCGTGTCACCCGCCTTCACGACGTAAACGTCGTCGGGACCGCCGCCGCCGCCGGCCGGCGTCTCAGGCTGCACGCGTTCGCCTGGCTGCGGCAGTTCGAGCTTCTGACCCACAAAAATGTTGTTGGGATCCGCCAACTCGTTCCTAGCCTGCAGGTCTTCCACGGTGATCCCGAATCGTTCGGCTATGCCGAGCAACGTGTCGCCCGCTTGAACCGTGTAGGTCTGCGGCGCGGGCGTTGGCGTCGGCGTGGCCTCGGGTGTCGGCGTCGGGCTCGGCGTCGGAGACGCCTCGCTCTCCGGGGTGGCGGTGGCTGTCTCGGTCTGAAGGCCTATCCCGTCTCCCTCCGTCGCCTGGGTATACAGGACATACGCCACAACGCCCAGGATCAGCAGCCCGAGCACTCCCAGCACCAACTCACGGCGCGAACTGTCCAGCCCTGCACACCTCCGGCGCTTCCGGGTGAAAAACCCTTCATGCGGCTGGTGGACTCGCCGCGAGTATAGGGGTGCGCCGGCCCATTCGGACGTACCATGCGTGTATGCAGGCGCTCGTACTCGCCGCAGGCTGGGCCACGCGGCTGGGAACCATCACCGGCGGCGGCCCGAAACATCTCCTGCCCATCGGGACCCGCACCGTCATCGACTTCGTGCTCGACCGGCTCGGCGCGATCCCCGAGGTCGAGCATGTGACGGTCATAACTCACGACGTGTTCTTTCCACGGTTCATGGAGTGGGCGGCGGCGCGGTCGGGCCGACCGCCCGTCACCGTCATGAGCGATGGCACCACCTCGCTGGACACACGGCTTGGCGCCATCGGCGACATGGCCTACTTCATCCGGGAGTCGGGAATCGACGACGATCTGCTGGCGATCGCGGGCGACAACCTGTTTGATTTCGACCTTGCGCCGTTGGCGAGGGCCGCACGCGGCCACCTCGTCGTGGGGCTCTACGATGTCGAGTCGCTGGACCTCGCCACCCGCTACGGCGTGGTCGAGATTGACGAGGCGGGCGTGGTGACGAGCTTTGTCGAAAAGCCGACACGTCCTCGCAGTACGCTGGCGTCCGCCGCCATTTACGGCATCCCGCGCGCGCGGCTAGGCGCGGTGCAGGCGTTCATGGACGCCGGCGGCGACCCTGACAAGTCCGGCGAACTGATTGCCTGGCTGCACACGCACGAGCGGGTGCTGGGGCAGGTGTTCTCGGGTCGCTGGATCGACATCGGCAGCCCCGACGAGTACGCGCGCGCCCAGGCCGAATTTGGCGGATGAGGCCCCCGCGGTCACCGGCTGAGAGCTCGACCCGCGAATGAGCGTCGTCCTGGCGCTGGCGCTCGGCGTAGCCAGCGGACTGAACCCCTATGTGACTGTGGCGATCACCTCGGTCGTCGCGGCGCGCTCCGACCTGCTGACGCCAGCACCGGCATTTGCCTTCGTCGCCTCGCCCGGGATGTTCGTGGGCGCGTTGTTGCTGTTGCCAATCGACATTTTCGCGGACAAATTTCCGGGCAGCGGCGGGCTCATGGATCGCGTGGGGTGGGTGGTACGGCCCGTGGCCGGCGGCATCGTCGGCGGAGCGGCTCTGGCTGTGGGCGGTCCCGGCGTGTTCCTCGGGGTGGCGCTTGGCGCGGGCGCGGCGCTGGCCACGCACGCCCTGCGACTGCGCACCCGCCGTCGTGTGCAATGGCGGATGTTGGGCTTCGGGCGCATCGTGTTCGGCGCGTACGGCGACTTCGGCAGCGGCATCGTGGCCATGATCGCCCTGCTCACGCCCCCCCTGGGTCTCGCCATTGCCGCAAGCCTGATCATGGCGGCGGTCTTGGTGGACCGCCGCTGGGGCGGCGAGGCGCCGACCTAGGCGGTCGATTCCTCCGAGACGCCGAGCGCCTGTAGTACGCCTCGCGCCTTGTGCCGGGTTTCGGCGAACTCCAGGCCGGCGTCCGATTCCGCCACGATCCCGGCGCCCACGTGCAGATGGCCCACGCGTTGCTTCCGTTGCACCGTGCGGATCGCCAGGCTGGCCGTTAACCCGCCGTCAAAGCCCAGCGCGAAAACGCTGCCGCAGTAGGCGCCGCGGCGGACAGGCTCCAGTTCGTCGATGATCTCGGAGGCGCGGATCTTCGGCGCCCCGGTAATCGAGCCGCCGGGCCAACAGGCTTCCAACAGGTTGGCCGCCGAGACCCCGGGGCCAAGTTCGCCCCGGACCTCCGAGACCAGTTGCCACACGGTCGGCAGCGCCTCGGTCTGCCAGAGCGCGGGCACGCTGATGGATCCAGGCCGGCACACCCGCCCAAAGTCATTGCGTAGCACGTCCACGATCATCACGTTCTCTGCCCGGTCCTTGGGACTGGCCCGCAGACGGGTCGCTGCGGCGGCGTCCTTTCCAGGGGTGGCCCCGCGCGGCGCCGTGCCCTTAATGGGGCGCGTCCGCGCCTGGCCGGCGTGATCGACGCGGAGAAACAGCTCCGGCGACGCGCTGGCCAGCTCGACGCCGTCCGCGTCGAGGTAGGCGCCAAAGGGCGCCGGGTGCGTTGCGGCCAGCCGTTGGAATAGCTCAAGCCCCGGCTCCGGCGCATCAAACTTGATCCGGCGCGCCACGTTCACCTGGTAGCAGTCACCGGCGGCGATGTAGTCCTTCACCGCCGACACCCAGCGTCCGAACCGATGGCGGTCAGCGTTCGTGCGGGCGATTCGCCGGACGGGAGGCGTTACGGCCCGCTCGTGCTCGTGCGCCTGCAGGCGTTCCCGCAACGCGGCACAGGTGTCGTGCGGATCGCGCCCGCCGCACGCGGTCGCTATGAGGCAGCCGCTGCCGTCGCGTGCGTCCCGAGCCACCACCCAGTCGTAGATGCCAAACCACATCAGGTCGGTGGGCACCGGCCCAGGGCAGCGTTCCGGCAGCGCTTCAAGCTCATAGGCGGCGTCGTAGGCGATGTAGCCGACGGCCCCGCCAGCAAACGGGGGCAGCGACCCGTGCGAATGCGGGCCGTCGCGAGGAACGACGCTGTCGAGCGCCGCAAAGCCATTGCCCGGCAACCGGCCGCGGACTCGCGAGACGACGCCCGCAGCCGTCCAGCGCACGGTGTCGACGGGATCGGCCGCCAGGTAGGACCAGCGGCCCTCGGACCCGGTGTCGGTTCCACCCTCAAGGACCGCCAACCCGGGCAGGTCGCGGAACGCTTCGGCCAGCAGGGGCAGTGGCGGCAGCCGGTCGACGCGGAGCACGCAGCGCGCCTGTTCGTTCGCGTGCATTCGGGGCACGATGTCGCTGGCGCGTGCATCGAGCAGGGAGACGTATGGCATGGACGGACGCCGCGAAACCAGGCGCGGAATGGGGCCGCTCATCCTAGCGCCGCCCCGACAGCGGCCGTCGGCGCGCCGAATGTTTCACGTGAAACATCGAACCGCGTCAAACCGATGAGCCTTCCGACCGGCAAGCTGCCGCTCTCCCTGTTGCGAAAGGCGCTCGACCGAGTTCCGCGACGCGACCCAACGGTCCTGGTTGGGGCTGAGCCCGGCGAGGACGCCGCCGTGATAGACGTTGGCGGTCCTGAACTGCTGGTGGCCGCTGCCGATCCCATCACTTTCGCCGCTACCGACATCGGGACATATCTGCTGGCGGTGAACGGCAACGACCTGGCCGTCACCGGCGCCGAGCCGCGGTGGCTCCTGGCCACGGTGCTGGCTCCGGCGGGCACGACGGCGCCAGGGATCCAGGCGCTGCTGGCGGACGTGACCGCTGCCTGTGCCGCCGCCGACGTGGCGCTGGTGGGCGGCCACACCGAAGTCACCGACAGCGTCACCTCCCCTGTCGTGGCCGGCACCCTGCTGGGTACCGTGTCTCACGATTCGCTGGTGCGCACCTCCGGCGCTCAGCCTGGGGACGCGCTGCTGCTGGTGGGCGAGATCGCAATCGAGGGCACGGCCGTTCTGGCCGGCGACCACCCCGACACGCTGCGGCGGGCCGGCGTCAGCGAAGCAGACATCGAGACCGGAGCCTCCAGGCTTCACGCGCCCGGGATCTCCGTTCGACCCGCCGCGGCGGCATTGCGGGGCGCCGCCGATGTGCATGCCATGCACGACCCCACCGAAGGCGGCCTGGCCGCCGCGCTCCACGAAATGGCGGAGGCCGCCGACGTGGGTTTAGTGGCCAATCGCGATGCCGTGCCGGTGCTGCCGGAATGCCGCCGGATTTGCCTGAGTCTGGGGCTGGACCCCTATGCGTTGCTGGCCTCCGGCGCCCTGCTGGCAAGCCTGCCGGCTGACCAGGCCCACGCGGCCGCGACGGCGCTGCACGAGGCTGGTCTGGCCGCCGCCGCCATTGGGGAGGTCGCCAGCGCATCCGCCGGCCGTCGCTGGACGGTGGGCGGAAGTGACGTTCCGATACCCGTCGTGGAGCGCGACGAACTGGCCCGCTTCCTGGAATCGGCCTGACGCGCCGGTACCATTCACCAGTTCGACTCCTCGGCGGCGCCGCCTTGTCCAACTCGACCATCGATCTACGCAGCGACACGCTCACCTCCCCCACGCCTTCCATGCGCCGGGCCATGGCGGAGGCCGAGGTCGGCGACGACGTCTTCGGCGAGGACCCGACGGTGCGGTCGCTGGAAGAGCGCTGCGCGGAGATGTTTGGCATGGAAGCCGGATTGCTCGTCGCCAGCGGCACCCAGGGCAACCTCTGCTCGCTGCTGACCCACTGCCGGCCGCGGCAGGAAGTCATCGCCGAACGCGGCTGCCACGTCGTCACCTGGGAAGTCGGCGGCTGGGCATCGCTGGTCGGGGTCACCATGGCCGCCGTGGATGCGCCCAACGGCATCCTGACGCCCGATCTGATTCGCGGCGCCGTCAAAGCGCCGAACGTGCACCTGGTGGACACGCGCCTGGTCTGGATCGAGAACACGCATAACACGGCGGGCGGCACCTGCACGCCGCCCGGGCGAATGGCCGAGCTGACGCAGACAGCCCACGCGCTGGGCCTGGTGGTGCACGTGGACGGCGCTCGCATTTTCAACGCCGCGGCGGCGCTGGAGTGCTCGGTCGCTGACCTGGCCGTCGGCGCCGACAGTGTGCAGTTCTGCCTGTCCAAGGGTTTGGGCGCGCCGGTTGGGTCGCTGTTGCTGGGATCGCTTGACTTCATTCACGAAGCGCGCCGAGTGCGCAAGATGGTGGGCGGCGGGATGCGGCAGGCGGGCGTTTTGGCGGCGGCGGGTCACGTGGCGCTGGACGAGATACCTCAGCGTCTGCCGCAGGACCACGCCAACGCACGGCTGCTGGCCGAACTGCTGAGCGACACCCCCGGTCTGACGGTGGACCCGGACGCGGTGGCCACCAACCTGGTCTTCTTCGACATCGGGCCGGAACTGGGCCTGCCGACGGAGTTTGAGGCCCGGCTGGACGCGGCAGGCGTGCGGGTCGTCGGGTTCAACGAGACCGGGCGCTGCCGCGCGGTGACCTACCACCAGATCTCCACGGACGACATCCAGCGGGCGGCGGAAGTCATCCACGACTGCGCCGTCGGCTCGCTCGGCTGATATGCGCGTCCTGGTCACCGGTGCCACCGGGAACCTGGGCCCCTTTGTTCTCGAGGCGCTACGCGACGACGGCCACCAGATTCGCGCGCTCGTTCGCGAGTCCAGTGACCGCTCATGGCTCAACGCCAACAAGGTCGAGACGGTCGAAGGCGACATCCTGCGGCCTGACACGCTCGGCGAGGCGGTGGACGGTGTGGCCGCGGTCATCCACATGGCCGGGCTGCACGACTCCTGGGCTCCTCGCGCCCAGGACTTCTTTGATCTCAACGTGGACGGCGCCTGCAACGTGCGCGACGCCGCCCAGGCAGCCGGCGTCCACCGCCTTGTCTTCGTGAGCAGCGGGTCGACCATCGGCGAAGAGGAAGACGAGGTGGGCACGGAAGAAACCGAGCGGCGTGACTACGCGCTCAGCGACTACGAACGCTCCAAGGTTGAGGCCGAGACCGCCCTGCTGGAGGACGGGTCGCCGCTTGACGTCGTGATCGTGAACCCCGCCACCGTCTATGGGCCGGGAGACGCCTCGGGTACGGGCCAGGCGCTGATTGGCGCGCTGAGCGGACGGCTGGGCGTGTCGGTGGACGTGCCGGTGGGCTGGGTCTACGTCAAGGACGTGGCGCGCGGGATCACGTCGGCGCTGGTGCGGGGGCGGCCCGGCCAACGCTACATCCTGGCCAGCCACAACCTGTCGCGGCTGGCCTTCCTGCAGCGCGCGGTCGAACTGGCCGACCTCGAATATCAGATCAAGCCGGCCTCGCCGCTGGCCTGGCAGGCGTTCGGCCTGATCTACAGCCTGCCGGCCTGGATCAAGCGGAGCCGCCCGCTTATCTCGCGCGCGGCGGTGCGGATTGCGCTGCACGGCAGCCAGCTTGACGGGTCCAAAGCCGAGCGCGACCTTGGCCTGAACTACACGACGTTGGACGATGGGCTGAACGCCACCCTGGACTGGCTGCACGAGGCCGAGCTCGTGGACCTTCCCGAAGAAGACGACGATGAACCAGACGACGAAACCGCCCACCGAAGCTGAGGTCGAGGCCGACACCCGCGACTACTACCGGGCGCGGGCGCCGGAGTTCGAGCAGTGGATCCTGCGCGAAGGCCGCTACGCGCACGGCGACGAGGCTGACGCCGCCTGGCACCACGAGATGGCGGAACTGCAACGGTTCGTGGGGTCACTGACCGACGGGAGCGTATTCGAAATCGCCGCGGGCACCGGCTGGTGGACGCGGCTGCTGGCCCAGCGCAACCGTGTCGTCGCCTCGGACTACGCGCCCGAGATGCTCGAGGAGTCCCGCAGGCGCGACGGGGCCCACGTGCCGCTCGGCCGCTGCCGGGCCGACGCCTACCGGCTGCCGGCCGCGGACGGCGCCTGGGACGCCTGCATGTTCGGCTTCTGGCTGAGCCACGTCCCGGTGGCGCGCTCGGCCGAATTCATCCGCGAGGCGGCGCGCATCGTGCGGCCGGGCGGATGGATCGTGCTGGTGGACTCGCGGCAGGCGAAACTTTCGGGCGCGTCCGACCAGAACACCGCCGGCGACCGCGTGCAGCGGCAGCACCGGCGTCTGAACGACGGCCGCGAATTCACGATCTGGAAGATCTACTGGTCGCCGGCAGAGCTTCGATCGCTGCTGGGCCTCGTCTGCACCGAAATCGAGGTCATCGAGACCGACCAGTTCTTCATCGGTGCCCGCGGGCGGGTCAAGGGCCTGGGTTAGCGGGACTCAGGCTTCGAGGCGAGTCTGGCCAACGAGGACTCGTTGGTGCGGTTCGCGTTTGGGGTGACCGGTCGTGTCTCGATCTGAAGCGTGCGCTAATCAACCGCAGCCAGGCACTCGTCGGTTTCAGCTTCTCCGTCGGAGGCTGCGTCTATGCGGTTCGACAACAGGCGGACTTCCGCCCGGATGTTGCGCCACAGCACCACGTTCAGTCCTCCCAGCCCGAGGAACACGACAGCCGCCGAGAGAATGCTGGCGACCAGAAGTGGAATGAGATCTGCATTCACGGCGACATTGACTCCAACCGTGGCCGCCCTACCGTCTCGGGCAACCCGCCGAGGTCAGACGACATCAGAGCGTCGCTACGTCAGCAACTGAATGACCAAGGCCGCCGCCGAGAGGAACACTGAGACCACCACGGTGAGCAGCAGGCCCATGATCCAGACTTTGAGGTTGGCGACGTCGGCCTTGGTTGCCAGGTGATCGAAGCCGCCCTCAAGCCGGCTCACACGCTCTTCGACCGTGGCCATGGTCCCTCCTTCCCACGATTCCTACTCGTGGGCGCCTGC
>JAPOXI010000009.1 GCA_026707185.1 Chloroflexota bacterium | reverse complement strand
GGGTGCTGGACCTGGTACGGCGGTTGGTGGACGAGGGGTTGACGGCCGTGGCGGCGATTCACGATCTCGGCATGGCGGCGCGCTACTGCGATCGGCTGGTTTTGCTCAGTGAAGGTCGGGTGCTTGCCGACGGGACGCCCGCGGAGGTGTTGGCGCCGGACATCATCGAGGCCGCATTTGGGGTTCGATCAGCGGTTTACCCGGACCCGGTGACCGGTTCGCTGGTGGTCAGCCTGATCGCCCCGGCCGACGAGGACCGATCGCGAGTACCCGCAACAGGGGCGAACGGCAGCAACGGTCACCAAAGCCGTCGCCATCTGTCGGCGGAGGTCCACGCAGCATCGCCGAGAGAGGCGAGGACATGAGCACTCGGGAGCCTGGAACACGACCCGCCGAGGTACCCAAGCGCCCGCGCCGGCGTCATGGTCTGGTCATCGTGAACACAGGGGAGGGTAAGGGGAAGACGACGGCGGCGCTGGGGGTGATTTTTCGGGCGTGGGGTCGGGATTTCAAGATCCGGATGTTCCAGTTCATCAAGCACACGACCGCAACGTTCGGCGAACACCGGGCGGCCATGCGGCTTGAAATCCCGATCGAGGCACTGGGCGACGGGTTTACGTGGCTGTCCAAGGACATGGACCGGACGGCGGCGCTGGCGGTGGAGCAGTGGGACAACTGCAAGGAAGCGATTCTCAAGGGTGACGAAGACATCATCGTGCTGGACGAGTTCACCTACGCCATGCACTACGGATGGGTGCCGGTGGAGGACGTGGTGGAGACGCTGAAGGCGCGGCCGTCGCCGCTGCACGTGATCATCACCGGACGGTATGCGCCGCAGGAACTGATTGACTGCGCGGACCTGGTGACCGAGATGAAGATGATCAAGCACCCATATCGGGAACAGGGCATCCGCGCGCAACGGGGGATTGAGTTCTAGGCGTGCGACTCGACGAGGTTGTCGCCGGAATTCGTCCGGCTGACGCCGAGGCAAAGCGGGCGGCGATTCGGCGTCAGCAGCGGTTGACCAAGCCGCCGGGCAGTTTGGGCCGGCTGGAAGAGATCGCCATTCAATTGGCCGGCATCTTCGGAACCGAGCAACCGACCGCGCGGAACACTACGGTCATCGTGGCGGCCGCCGACCACGGGGTCGTCGCACAAGGGGTGACCGGCTATCCCCAAGCGGTAACCGCCCAGATGGTGCTGAACTTCCTGGCCGGTGGGGCGGCAGTTAGCGTGATGGCGCGAGGTCGCGGGGCGAGTCTGATCATTGTTGACGCCGGCGTCGCCACGCCGCTGCCGGCGCATCCGGATTTGCGCGTCGTGTCGGCCGGACGCGGCACCCGCGACATGACGCAAGGGCCGGCCATGACTCGTGAACAGGCGGAAGCCTGCATTTCGGCCGGTGTCGGCTTCGCCCTGGACGCCGCCGAAGCGGGCGCGCACGTCATCGCCACAGGAGACATGGGCATCGGCAACACCACGGCCGCGAGCGCGATTACCGCCGCGCTGACCGGGGCGCCGGCGCGGCTGACGACCGGGCGGGGCACGGGTCGATCCGACCTGGAACTCGAGCACAAAGTCGCCTGCGTGGAACGCGCTCTGGATGTGAATCGGCCACACGCCGCTGATGGGGTAGATGTTCTGCGCACGGTTGGTGGCTTCGAGATCGGGGTGCTGGCGGGCGTGGTGCTGGGCGGGGCGCTGGCTCGGCGGGCCGTGATGCTGGACGGCTTCGTGTCCGGCGCGGCCGGACTGATCGCGCAGAGCCTTTGTCCAACGGTCCTGGATTACCTGATCGCGGGTCACCGGTCGGCCGAACCGGGCCACCGAATCGCTCTGAATCACCTTGGATTGCAGCCCCTGCTGGATCTGGACATGCGGCTGGGTGAGGGGACGGGGGCCCTGCTGGCGACGGGACTGGTTGAAATCGCCGCGGCCTGCCTGTCTGACATGGCCACCTTTGAGGAGGCCGGAGTTTCGGACCGGGCGCCTACGGATCCCACCGAAGCGTCCACGTGAAGAGCTTGCGGCTGGCCATCAGTTTCCTGACGGTGTTGCCGGTGGCGCCGGATCACTCCGGGCCAATGGCTCCCGCCAGGGCCTATTTTCCGTTAGTCGGTCTCGGTCTTGGCGGGATCCTGGCGGGGCTTGATCTTGCAGCCAGCCTGGTCCTACCGCCGCCCGTGGTCGGTGCGCTGCTCGTCGCGGCGCTGCTGGTGCTGACCCGCGCCCTGCACACGGAAGGATTCCTGGACGCTTGCGACGGCCTGCTGGGCGGCCGCGACCGGGAGTCGCGCCTCGCCATTCTTCGGGATTCGCACGTCGGGGCCTTCGCCGTGATCGGCGGCGCCTGCCTTTTGCTGCTGAAGTGGACGCTGCTGGCGGGCATCCCTGAAGCTGAACGATTGGGCCTCCTGGTGCTCTTTCCGAGCCTGTCGCGCTTTGCCATGGTCGCCACGATGGCCTTTTTCCCATACGCGCGATCGCAGGGACTCGGAACGGCGTTTCAGGTCTGGGCCAGTTGGCGGCAACTCGCCTTCGCCTTCCTGACGGCCGTCGTCGTTGGCGGACTGTTCTTCGGGATCGCCGGGCTGCTGTTGCTGGCGATCGCAACAGTCGTTGGCCTGGGGCTTGGACTCTGGTTCAGACGACTGCTCGGCGGCATGACGGGCGACACGTACGGCGCGACCAACGAGGTTGCGGAGGTCACGGTCCTGCTGGCCGGGCTTATCCTGATTCAGCTGTCGCCGGGGCTTACCGGCGCACCGTTCTGGTAGGCGCACAGACATGGGCACCTGGTATCTCGTGCGACACGGCGAGACGGAGTGGAATCGAACGGGCCGGATGCAAGGGCACCTGGGAGTGCCGCTGAACGCCGAAGGCCGCCGCCAGGCAACCCGGTTGGCCGGGCGGCTGCGGCGTGTTGAGTTTTCGG
This sequence comes from Chloroflexota bacterium, assembly GCA_026707185.1. Next base: position 11,195 of record JAPOXI010000009.1, on the reverse strand, counting down.
CCATCTACACCAGCGACCTGGCGCGTGCGGCAGAGACTGCTCAGATCATCGCCGACGGCCGCGACCTTGCGTTCACCCCCGATTCGGACCTTCGCGAATTCTCGGGCGGCGAATGGGAAGGGCTGACGCTGGAGGAAATCGAGACGCGCCATCCGGGATTGCTCGCCGAGCGAATCGAGGCCGGAGGCAACATGGGATGGTCAGCACCAGGCGGCGAGAGCGCCATCGATGCGCTCCAGCGGGTAGGCCGCTTCATCAGGCGCACGAGCGCGAGCCTCGACGCCGGAGAAAACATCCTGGTCGTGGCGCATGGCGGCACTCTGCGCGCCCTTGTGGTCTGCCTGCTGGACCTGGCCGACACCGACTTCTGGAAGTTTCACGTCGACAACACCGCGCTCGCGATTGTCAACGATCACGACGGCAGCCGCGTGCTGGCGTCATGGAACGACACGAGCCACCTGGCGGACGTCGGCAACTCCGACTGCGCATGAGCCGGCGTCTGACCCTGGTGCTGGGCGGCGTTCGCGCCGGCAAGAGCCGCTACGCGCAGGAGTTGGCGGGCGAGAGCGGCCGGGTGCTGTTCGTGGCCACGGCCGAGGCCGGCGACAGCGAGATGGCCGCTCGCATCGCGGCGCACCGGGCGGAGCGTCCGACGGACTGGGCAACGTTGGAAGAACCCGTCGACCTTGTCACAGCTCTTACGCCGCTCGTGCCGGACTTTGACACCGTGCTGATCGACTGCCTGACGCTGTGGGTGAGCAACCTGCTGCTCCAGGACCCGGATCACGAGGCGACGCCGGACCACATCCAGGCGCAGGCCCGTGGCCTCATCGACCTCTACGAGCGGGGCGATGCTTCCTGGATCGTCGTCAGCAACGAAGTCGGGCTTGGCGTTATACCGGCAACCAGGCTGGGACGCGATTATGCGGATGCGCTGGGGCGAGTCAACCAGCAGGTTGCCGCCGCGGCGGACGACGTGTTCGTGGTGTTTGCGGGGTTGCCGGTGAATCTAAAGGCGCGCGGCCTCAAGAACCGATGAGGCGTCGGCGGGTGACCGCGCCGAGCCGGTGCGAAGCGGGCGGCTCTCGGTTAGGCAGCCACGAACTGCAGGGCGTATAGCCGCGCACCGCGCATGGCAATCCGCAGGCGCACGGGCTGGCCGTTGGTTGCCGGCAGCCGTTCGTTGCCAGCCCAGGTCACGACGTGCCGTATGTGGTTGCCAAGCACCCGGTCGCACTTGTCCAGCGTGTATCCCTCGATGCCTCGGCCCTCCGAGTCCTGCAACTCAATCCGCACGTCGCCGCTGGCGGATGCATCGACATTGAGCTCCAGGCGAGTGCCCGAGAAGGCGAGGGGCTTGGTGATCAGCTGGCCGCCGCCGTAGGCCGCCTCGGCGCTGACGAAGCCGTCCAGGCGCTGCCGGGTCCAAATGACCTGGCCAGCCGGGTTGTTCCTGCGCTTGAGCCCATGCGACTGGTCGTAGGCGGTCGCGTACTGGTAGATCGAGCGGTCCCGAATGACCAGGCCGAGCGCCGAATAGAGCATCCTGGATCGTGGTCCGTCGGGATCGATACGGACATAGGGTCGACGGTCCGGTCGTTTCCAGGTGATCCCGTCGCGGCTGACGGCCAGTTGAATCTCCATCAAGCCGTCGTTCCGGCGCGTCTCCGCGTCGAGGATTTCGGCCTCGGTGAAGTGCCGGTAAACCGAGAACGTCGAGATGTAGACGTCATCGGCCCCCGGGTACTTGACGATCGAGGGCGTGTAGATGTCCATGTCAGGCGGGTCCTGCTCGTCGAGCGCGAGCACCGTGGGAAGCTCGCCGGTGAGTCGCGGGCCACGAACATCAACCGGCGTATCGGTGAGCTGCCACCCATCCCGCGACGTGAGGTCATCGGTCTCCCATCGCGCGACCGCACGCCTCCAGGGCCCGTTGCCGCCCAGCGACTGCCCGTCGCGCCCGGCAGGGACCCAGCTGCGGAAATACGCCACGTAACGTCCGATCCGCTCATCCCAGAAGACCTGGTTCTGCGAGTCACCGTGCAGCGCGACGCCGTTTCCGCCTTTCCAGGTGAACCGAAGGCCGTCGGGCGACACGGAATAGCCGAATCCGAGTGGACCGAGGTCCGGATCCCAGTTGAGCCAATACCCCTTGTAGCGCTCCTCCGGAGGAGCCGTGGGGTCCTGCAAGACGCTCCCCGGCACCCCTGGAAGGAGGTTGTTTGAGCGGACGCCGTTGAGTTCAACGAGTCCGAGATCCGGCTTTCGCCAATGGACGCCGTCCAGCGACTCGGCATATCCCCAGCGATACGAGTGGAGATTGCCGGCACCCATGTTGCTGGACGCGTACCACATTCGGGCCAGACCGCCGTCGTCGATTACGGAATTCATGAAGTGGATGTGGTGCTCCCAGGCCCGATCCCGGTGAATGGCCACCCCACCCACAACCGGCGGATTCACTCGCAGCGACACATCGTCAGCTTGATCGATAAGCGAGAGGTCGATAAAGAGATGCTTTCGAGTGCCGAGATCGATTGGGTCGCTCGCGTGGCCTGTCACGTTCCTGCCTCGACTTCTATTGCCGTCCGGGCCCCGGCGGCTGAATCGAATCCGCAACGCCGGACTGCGGTCAGGCGATGGTAGCCGCCGACCGTCGCGTGCCTGGATGCACAACGGCGCCACCGCCGATCATTCGGCAGTCGTGAATCGCCACGATTTCCGGCAAACGCTGTCGTGCGGAGTGCGCGGCCCACGCGATTCGCTCGGCGTCGGCCTCGAAGAGTAGCCCGATGACGGTGCCGCTGTGCGCCACGTTGACGCCGAGCGCGCCGGCGTCGCTGGCCAGCTTGATTGCATCAGGCAGACGCGGCTTGGGGAGCAGCACCTGATTCGCCCGGCTGCTGAGCGTGGCGCCTTTGCCGATCTGCCGGGGATCGCAATTCGTGATTCCCGCAGCAATGAGTTCGAGCGCCTCACGGAAGGGGCCGTCGTCCTGGTAAACACTGTTGGCCCGGCTTCCCGCGTTGAAAGCCTCGGTGTCGACCTCGTCGGAAAACTCGAGCACGAGCACGCGCATCGGCGGCGGCGGCCCCAGCGTTCGGGCAATCCGACCGCCGAGATGATCGAAGAGCGCGATGCCAGGCAGCATGACGCCGTCGCTTGGCTCGATTGCCAGCGCCAGATCAGCCTGCTGTGGCGGCGAGAGCGTCGTGTCCAGGGCCGCGGCGGTCGCGGCAATGGCCGCCGACACGTCGGCGGTGCTGCTGGCCATGCCCTTGGACCGCGGCAGCGAACTTTCCAGCCGTAGGCAGGCGTCCAGATCCGGTCGCTCCAGCGCCGCGAGCGCTAGCTCGACCGCTCGGCGGGCTTTGCGAGCGCCGGCCGGTGCATGGACGCGACCCGTGCCGATCCCAACGTCAACGGTCGCGATGGCTCCGAGGTCGATAGGACAGGTCACCATTGCGTCGATTCCGTCCAGTCGACCCTGGGCCAGTTCGCCGCAGGTGCCCGGCGCCCAGGCAACGGCGCGCGTTGTGGACGGCCTGGCTCGTCGCGTATCCAGCGGCGGTCTCATTGCCGGAGGCCCATGGCCTGGCGAATCAGATTTATGTCAAGGTGCCAACGAACGAAGGCTGCCAGCTTGTCGTACTCGAGATTGGGGTCGAGGCCGTCGTCCGCATAGGCCAGACGAATCCCGCGGCGTGCGCCGGCGCAGGCAAGAATCGAGCGGCGCACGGCCTGGTTGTGGAAGAGACCGTGCAGATAGGTTCCCAAGGTGAGGCCGTCGGCGTCGACGGCCCCATCGGGCAGGCTAACCGGCCGCCTGGAGCGCTGCTCGAGCAGAAACGGGCTTGCCATGCCGGCGGTGGAGCTGGCGCCCATGTGAATCTCGTAGGCCACAACTTCGGCACCGAGGCAATCGCGCAACAGGCCGTGTCCGCCGGTTACCCGTCCTTTGATTTGATGCGTCGCCTTTTCGGGGAAAAAGGTGGTGGTGGTGGGCAACAGGCCCAGACCTGTGGTCGACGCCTGGCTCGACTCGACGCCGTGCGGATCCAACAGGTCTACGCCCAACATCTGATAGCCGGCGCAAATCCCAATCACCGGTGTGTGCCTGCGGCGCGCCGACTCGATCTGCTCCGCCAAGCCCTGGGCGCGCAGCCATTGGAGGTCGGCCACGGTGGTCTTGCTGCCGGGGATCACGATCAGGTCGGGCGAACCGAACTCGGCCGCCCGGGCCACGTAACGCATCCGAACACCCTGCTCATGGCGAAGCGGATCGAAGTCGTCGAAATTGGAAATGTGAGGCAAGCGCATGACCGCAACGTCGATTTCGTCCACAGTCCCCGGTGAAGCGGCTTGCCGGAGGCCTACCGAGTCCTCTTCCGGGACGTGAATGTCGGTAAAGAACGGAACCACGCCGGCGACGGGTACTCCGGTTCGTTGGTGCAGAAAATCGAGCCCTGAGGTGAGAAGCGATGCATCGCCGCGAAATTTATTGATGACATGGCCGCAGACGAGGGCTCGTTCCTCAGGTTCAAGCAGCACCATGGTTCCGACGAGTTGCGCGAAGATTCCGCCGCGGTCGATATCGCCGACGAGCAGCACGGGCGCATTGGCGTGCAGGGCCACCCGCATGTTGACGATGTCGTGTTGCCTGAGGTTGACCTCCGCAGGACTTCCGGCCCCCTCGATCACGACGACGTCGTATTCCGCGCGGAGCCGGTCGAGCGACGCCGTCACGATGGACCACCACCGGGACTTGAGCCGATAGTATTCGCGTGCCGATGCGACCGCGCGCGGCCGGCCAAGCAGCACGACTTGCGAGCGGTTGTCGGCCTCGGGCTTGAGCAGGATCGGATTCATCTCCACGGTCGGCTCGACCAGCGCAGCCGCTGCCTGAACGGCCTGGGATCGGCCGATTTCGCCGCCATCGGGCGTGGCATACGAGTTGAGCGACATGTTCTGGGCCTTGAACGGCGCCACCTGGTACCCGTCCTGGGCAAAGATTCGGCAGAGCGCGGTGGCAATGACGGACTTGCCGGCGTGCGACGAGGTGCCCTGGACCATCAGGACCCTGGCGCGACGGTTGCTAGTCATGCGTGAGCGCCTCTTGGAGCGCCGAAATCAGTCGGGCGCATTCGGCGGGGCGCCGGATGGCGATGCGGATGTAGGCGGGCAGGCCGAATGACGTGCAGTCCCGGACCATGATTCCCTTGCTCAGTAGGTGTTGGCGCACGGCGGTCGCATCACCCACACGCGCGAGCACGAAGTTGGCCGCCGAGGGCGACGCGGGCACGTCCAACGCCGACAGTTGGTCTACGAGGCAGGCCTTGGCTTCACGAATGACGCGCCGAGCCTCAGCCACGTGCGCTTCACTCGCCAGTGCCGCGATGCCCGCCGCTTGCGCGATCGCGCTCACGCTCCATGAAGGTTGCAGGCACCGGGTCGCTTCGACGATCGGCGGCTGGGCCGCCACATACCCGAGGCGCACCCCGGCCAATCCGTGGTCCTTAGTCATCGACCGCAGCAAGGCGACGTTGCCGCGGCTCAATAGCGGAGTCGCATCCCAAGGTTCGTCGGCGAAGGGCACATAGGACGTGTCGAGAACCAGGAGCCCGCTTGGACCGAGTGCGGCGCTCAATTCCTGGACGGCGGCTCGGTCCATGTAGACGCCAGTGGGATTGTTTGGATTGCAGAGAAAGATCAGGGCGGGTCGAAGCGTCCCGATTGCCTGGACCGCCTCGGCTATCGACCAGTTGAAGCCCGACTCCAAGTGTGCCGAAACGATCCGCACGTCCGCGCCAACCTGGGCGGCGGCGGCTTCGAATTCGCCGAACGTGGGAGTGAAGACCAGGCAACGCGACCCGGCACGCAGGAACGCGCGAGCCAGGAGGTGGATGAGTTCCGTCGAACCGTTTCCAATTAGCAGATGTTCGACGCCGAGGTCGAGCCGCGCGGCCAGTGCTTCGCGCAAGAGCAGGCAGTCGCGATCCGGATAGGCCGAGAGGTCGACCGCCGCGGCGGCCTTCCGCACGAGCGGTGAGGCGCCCAAGGGGTTTACGTTCGAGCTGAAGTCCAGAACACCGTCGCGCGCGAGACCGTGGGTGCGCAGTTCGGCGTCGTCAACCCCGCCGTGCACGACTTGTCCGGTGGACATCGGTCGCCGATCAGCCACTGATCGCGTGCCGCGCGACCAGGAGGCCGAGGGAAACGGCGAGGGCCAGCACCGAGGTCCGATTGAGAATCGATACGGCTCGACCGATGTCGTCGGAGCCAGGATTGCGAAACTCGGGGCCCAGGCGATAGTGGCCGGGCTTCTCAAGGCGAACGCCAAGCAGCCCGGCCATAGCACTCATGGTCAATCCGGCATTTGGGCTGGCGGTCTTGTGCCGGTCACGCAACATCGTTCGCCAGCCATCCCGAAGCGGACATCCGGCCAGCCGACCGCAAAGTAGCAATAGGCCAGCACTTAGCCGTGCGGGAATGAGGTTGACCAGGTCGTCCAGCCGCGCCGCAAACTTCCCAAGGTACTCGTAGCGACCGCGATAGCCGATCATGCTGTCCATTGTGTTTATGGCTCGATAGGCAATCGCGCCCGGCACGCCAAAGACTGCGAACGCCAGCCATGGCCCAACGAAGCTGTCGGTTGAGTTTTCGGCCACGGACTCAATGGCGGCCGCAGCCACCAAGGGCTTACCGAGCGAGCCAGGGTCGCGACTCACGAGACTTCGCAGGCTGTCCCGCGCTGAATCGAGCCGGTCTTCTTCAAGGTCACGTCGGGTACGCAGAGCCGCGGCGGACAGGCCGGTTACCGCAAACGTGGAACGAAGAACGAGGGCGCCACCAAGCACATAGACCATTGGATGTATTGATGACAACACGGTCATGACGAACCATGACATCGAGCTTGCGACTCCCACGACGAGCACGACCATGCCGACGCCATAGAAAAGGCTCGCGATTGGACGCCGGGGCTCCAACCGTTCCAGCACGGCCGTCGCGCGACCCATCCAAACGACGGGGTGGATGACGTTTGGCGGTTCGGGAAGCATGAGGTCAAGCACGACGGCCAATACCAGAATCGCGGCATCCCGAAGAAGCACTTCCCAAAAGGACGAGGGCATGTTCGATGCGATGTCACAATTCGACTTTTCGTGCAGATCGTGATTCTATCAAGCGTATGAGTGAATCCACAATTCCATCGCCGCCCCCGGCTCGAGCATTTGCGACTGTGCGTCAGCATTCGATCGGTAGATCGTTGGAAATCAAGCACGCTTCGGGTGTCTGATTTATATCTCGCTAAGTTCCATCCGCATCCTGACTTCGACTGGCCGAGCAGCGTTGTCCGCCCCCCCGGGGCAGTCTTCCCACCATGGCACTGATGCCAGGCGACGGACTCACCCGTGATTCGATTGAATCCGGGCTCACGCGGACGGCGGGCGCGAACCGGATAGGAAAGCGATTGCCTGCCAGGCTGGACGACCGGCGCTTGCCGCCACGGTGGCCGCGAGGCGCGTTGAAGCTGACGACAGGTCTGGTACGATATCCGGCGGCCCGCGCGAAGCACCCTTCGAGGGTTCCCGGACTCAGGACGCCAGCTGATCGAGGGAGTGCGACCGGCAAGCCTTGGGATCGCCAGGAACATCAGCGGATTTTTGTCGCCCAATACGTTGAATCGCAACCATGACTAGGTTCATCACGATATCTCGCCGGATTACGGAAGCGCCGTCCTTTGACGCCGCCATCGTGTTCATCATCATCTTCAACGCTGTCCTGCTCGGGCTGGAAACTTCAGCGGATATCGACCTGAGATTCGGCAGCTGGATCGACATCGCACACAACGTCACCCTTGGCATATTTATCGTCGAGGCACTTCTAAAAATGGCGGCGGCATCTCCCCGTGTGGCCGGGTATTTCCGCGACGGATGGAACGTATTCGATTTTCTGGTCATCGTGTTTGCCCTGGTCCCCGCAACCGGGCAGTTCGCGATGATTGCCCGGCTCGTCCGATTGTTGCGAGTGTTGCGCCTGGTATCCGCAATCAGGGACCTGCGGCTGATTGTTACGGCGCTTGTTCGATCCATTCCAAGCGTCGGTCACGTCATGCTTCTCATGAGTATTGTGGTCTATATTTACGCCATCATAGGATTCCATCTATTCGGCGAGCACGATCCGGAGAATTGGCGCGATCTTGGGATCTCCCTGCTCACGCTCTTCAACATCGTCACGCTGGAAGGATGGACGGATGTCATGTTTCGAGCCATGGAGCTGAATGAACTGTCGTGGCTCTACTTCGTCAGCTTTGTTGTGATTGGAACATTCGTGGTATTCAATCTCTTCATCGCGATAATCATTAACAACCTGGATGAGGCCAAGCTTGAACGACTGCGGGATCTGGAATCGCCTCCGTCGCGAGAAGAGTTGCTGCGAGAGCTCCGCGCGACACAGGACGCCTTGCGGAGCCTGGAGCGCCGGATTCGAGACGACTAGCGCCAGCGGCGCTTCGTCTTTGCGGGGGTACCGCCAGTCGGTGAATGCGAGCCGGAGATTCGCCGCCGCGCCGAGGCGCTGTTGGCTTGTGTCAGCCGCAGCGCTACCGTGAGGGTGAGCTGGCGGCGACGGCGACTGAACGCCTCGCTTGCTCAGGTAAAGGCGGCTTAACGTGAGAGATCCCCGCGCACACGACGTGACGAACTCCTACGCGCTCTGGGAGCGAGCCAATCGGGTGATACCGGGCGGCTCGCAATTGATCAGCCGGCGGCCGTATGCCTTCGCCAACGGGGTTGCGCCGGTGTATGCCGAGCGTGGCAAGGGATCGCGCATCTGGGATGACCGCGGCATGGAGTACGTGGACTACGGCATGTCGGTGACCTCGGCGATCCTGGGATACGCCGATGACGTGGTTGACGCAGCCGTGATCGAACAGATCGGCAAGGGCACGACGTACTCGCTGAACAGTGAGCGCGAAATAGAGTTGGCGGAACTGTTGATTGAGCGGATTCCGTGCGCGGAGATGGTGCGGTTTTCCAAGGGCGGCGGCGAGTCGTGCGGCATCGCCGTGCGCATCGCACGTGGGAGCACGGGTCGAGATGTCGTGCTCTTCAGCGGCTACCACGGGTGGCATGACTGGTACCTGGCGGCGGGTCATTTGCAGGAGGGGGCATTCGATCCGTTCGCGGTGCCAAATATCCAGCCGACCGGGGTGCCGAAGGCGCTGCGGGGCACCTCCATTCCGTTTCCCTGGGGGGACCTTGCCGCGCTTGGGTCGCTACTCGAACAGCATCGCGGCCAGGTGGCCGCGATCATGATGGAGCCGATCCTGATGGGCGAAGCGCCACCGGCGGGTTACCTGGCCGGTGTGCGTGAGCTGGCGACGCGCGAGAACGTGGTGCTGATTTTCGACGAGGTGACGACGAACTTTCGCTACAGCGGAAACGGGATCCAGGAGTTTGTCGGCGTGGTCCCTGACCTGGCGTGCTTCGCGAAGGCGATCTCGAACGGCTACGCCATGGGCGCGGTGGTTGGCCAACGCTGGGTCATGGAGCCGGCGTCCAACATGTTTGTCAGCAGCACGTACTGGAGCGACCTGGTGGGGATCACGGCCGCGATCACTACGCTCACCGAGATCGAGCGGCGCAACGTCCCAGCGCTGCTGGCCGACTACGGCGAGCGACTGACATCGGGCATGCGGGAAGTGCTGGACGAGATGGACTTGCCGGTTGAGATCTCAGGTCTGCCGGAAACGCCGGGGTTTACGTTTCGCGAGCCGTTTGGCGCCGAGGAGTCAAAGAAGCTGAACGTGCTGGTGGCTCAGGAAGCCGCCAAGCGGGGCGTCCTGTTCAACGCGCACCCACGTCACAGCTCGGCGCATAGCGACCGTGACCTGGGGATCACGCTGGAGGTGTTTCGGGACGCGCTGCTGGTGGTGAAGAACGCGCTCGGACGCAATGCCGTTGACGACGTGCTGGAGGCCAGCCTGGCGCCAGCACTGATTCCTCGGCCGTCGGTCGAGCGGCGCCCTTCGGCGTGACCACCGACGAGTGGCCGCCGCTGCCGGAGTCCTTCGATACGCCGAGTTTCCTGTTGCGGCCCTTCAGGCTGGCGGACGCGGACGACGTCTTTGCCTATCGGCGGGATCCCGACGTGGGACGTTACCTTCCGTTTGCGCAGCCCTTTGAGCGACACCATGCCGACGAGTTCGTGGCCACGCAGGTGCTGGCGGACCGGCGCGAGCGGTGTGTGTGGGCCCTGGAGCGGCAGGCGCGGGTGGTTGGCGGGGTGAGCCTACAGATCGTGCGCCGGATGGCCCGGGCGGAGCTGGGCTATGAAATGGCCCGGTGGCTGTGGGGACGCGGCCTCATGGCCGAGGCCGCTGCAGCGGTGATCGATCAAGCGTTCGGTCGTCTTCCAATCATCAAGATCACCGCCACCGCGACGGCCCCCAATGTCCGCTCAACCCGGCTCCTGGAGAGACTCGGCTTGCGGCGCGAGGCCCTGCTTCGACAGCACCGGGTGCATCGCGGGATTGTCCTGGACGAAGTTCGCTACGGAATCCTGCGAGACGAGTGGGCCGATGGCCGGAACGCCGTCGCCCCGGAGTAGCGGCTCGCCATGACAGCCAACGGGACGGGGGCAACGCCGCGGCGAATCGCCATCGTTGGCGGGGGTGTTTCCGGGCTGGGGGCCGCGTGGGCGCTTCATCACCATCCAGATCGCTTTGATTTCCGGCTGTTCGAGGCTCACGACCAGATTGGCGGAAATGCGATCACGGCGGATATGTCGCAGGACGATGGAAGCTCGATTCCCTTTGACATATCCGTCACGGCTTGTATCCCGTCGGTCTATCACCACATCGTTCTGTTGATGGAGACGTTTGGTATCGAGCTGGTAGACACGAGATTCAGTTATAGCGTGAAGTACAAGGGCCGGGTCTATGCCCATGACTTTGATTCAGAGATCCGGGAGCAGCTGCAATTCGAGATTCGGAAGTTCCAACTGCTCTTGCGGCGTCTGCATTGGATTGGCTGGCTGACGAGATCGCAGTCGAAGGTGCTGAATGCGCTGAACCCGTTCAACTACATCAGCATGGGCACGGTGCTGAACCTGGGCGGGTTTTCCGGGGACTTCAGGTACAAGATCCTGAAGCCGATGTTCGTGAATTTCCTGATGGCGACGAACGTGTTCGACATGCC
>JAPOXI010000122.1 GCA_026707185.1 Chloroflexota bacterium | reverse complement strand
GACGTCGTTTCGAAGTACCGGCCCAGGTCGCGCGCCAGCGCCAGCATCAGCGCCAACGACGTCTCCGCCACCGTCGTGTCGTTCGTGCCCGCCGCGATCATCACCGGCACTTCGTGGTCGCGTGCCGCCTCCAGGTCGATGGCGTCGTAGCCCACGCCCATTCGCGCCACCACTTGCAGGTCCGGGAACATCCGAAAGGTCTCGGCGGTGTACGGCTCACTGCTGGCCATGGTGCCGGCGATTCCCTCCAGTTGCTCGTGCAACTGCTCGCCGTCCAGGTAGGCGCCCGGCACTGAGGCGATCACGGGCTCGTGTCCGGCCTCGCGGAGTATGTCCAGCGCTGCTTCGGCCGGGTTGGACGTGAAGATCCTGGTTGTAATCAGTACGCGCGCCACAGAGGCTCCAGTTCAGAGGGTCGGCGAGACTGCTTGCATTCTAGCCACGAGGCGTGCGCCTACCACGGCGAAGCCGCACAGGAAGAATCGCTCGACTACAACCCCTCCGGCTTCTCCACGATCGCAAAACTGATCTCACCCGAGGCGCACAGCTTTCCGTCGATGCTCGCCCGACCCGCCGCCCGGCCAAACCCGCGCCGGTAGCGAATAACCTCGGCTTCCAGTCGCAACTCGTCCCCCGGACGCGCCGGATGCCGAAACTTCCACTTGTCCAGGCCCGTCAACATCGCAATCTTGCCGCTGTTCTCCGGCATCCCCAGCGCCGCCACGCCGCCGACTTCCGCCACGGCCTCCACGATGATCGCGCCCGGCAGGACGGGAAACCCGGGGAAGTGCCCGCTCAGCACGTGCTCGTGGTGCGCCCCCACGTCGTCCATGATCCCCACCGCCCGCTGGCCGTACTCCAGCTCAACGATGCGGTCCACGAAAATGAACGGTTCCCGGTGTGGGATCAGCGCCTCGATTCCCTCGCGGTTCAGCAACGCGTCGGACATGGGCGGCCTCTTGGGGAGTGCGGTGACGGCCAGCATGGCACAGGCACTCGCTGGCCCCGCGCGTGGTGTGGCCGGCTCTCGGAAAAGCCCCTCAGGAAACTAATTCCGGCGCACATGTATCCCGTTGCCACTTGCGCAAAACGATTCCAGACCGTATAAATGGGCACCGAGTTTGTGAATCCGTTCACAAACTCGCCAAATTCCAAATCGGCCGAGCTAGGCACAGGCGCTGCCGGCCGACAGCGAAAAGAGAGGTATTCCGATTTCCGCGTATCGAAACGGGTCCGCCAATGGGGCGGCCAACGGACTTCCCAGTCTTCAGGATTCCACCATTCACCGCTTGCTCGTCGGTTCGCACCGACTCGCCGGGCACCTCAACACGGCCTGCGACCAGGCCGGTGTCTCGCTGCCGCTGGCCCGCGCGCTGCAGTTCTTGGCGAGCGCCACCGAGCCGGTAACGCCCACGCAGCTTTCGCGTGAGCTCGGCCGCAGCCCGGCAGCCACGTCCGAACTCATCAAGCGTTTGGTGAAATCCGAGCAGATCACCGCCGATGTGGACCCGGATGACCGGCGCTCGTTCAAGCTCATGCTCACCGACGCCGGCCGCGCCAAGTGGAACGAAGTCCGTGGCGCGCTGGAGCAGGCCGAAGCCGTGATCGAACGCGGCTATGGCGGCCACCGCCTCGAAGCCCTCGCGGGCGAACTCGACGAACTCGTCACCGCCCTCGACAAAGTTCCCGCATAACCCAATCCGCCGCTGCCCCCAACACCGGCGCCCCCGCCCTTCCCCCGGCGTAAGTCCGAACAATGCTTCGACTTGCGCTGGGGGATTCTCTATCCCTTCCCTAGCGGGACCAATGGGATGCGACTGGCCAGGGTGACTGCCAGTCGCTCGACTCAAACTCGGGCGTCCCGGCTGGTTCTATCCCATGCCTCACCCAGAGGTCGCGCTCAGGATTCGCGATCGACGTGCCGAGTCTCTCGCCTCATAGAACATCCGGCACCGCCCGTCCGGCAGCTCAATTACGCAGGGCTCCGAGACCATCCGGCAATCCAGCTCGACGTCCAGATCCAGCACCGGTTCCGGCGATTTCGTCCACTCGATCCCGTCGCCTGAGACCGCGGTGAAGATGCCCCCGTCGATCCCCACGGCCCACCCGGCATAGAACATCCTGAAGCTGCCGTCGCCCAGGCGAACCACTTCCGGGGCATATACGGCGTACGTCTCCCGCTCGGTTTCCTGGGCGATACGCACACCGGGCTCGATCTCAAAGTTGAGCCCGTCCAGGGACACTGCGCTCACGATGTGGTTCTGGGCGTCCAGCCCCGACGCCAACGGAAACGAGTAGTGGTGAAAGTAGAGCCGGTAAACCAGCCCCCTATCCGTCGGAAAGTACACGCAGCGCGGCGACCCGTAGGACCACTCAGCATCGCCAATCCTCACGCCATCTTCCAGATCCCAAGCCAACCCGTCCCCCGACGTCGCGCTCAGAATCACCGTGGGAGCGTCGGGTGTACGTGCCTCGTAGTACATGCGATACCCGCCCCCGGGAATCGGCACCACATCCGGGCACAGCGCGCGCTGGCTCGCGTGTGGACCATGGACGTCAACTCTCACGCCCTCGTCGAGTGTCCACGCCGACCCGTCGGCCGAATAGGCGCTGAGAATGTGTCCGAGGAGGTCGGTTCTCGTAGTCCCGGGCGTGAAGCCTGTGTAATACATCCGGTAGCCGCCCCCGGCCAGGGCCACCACATTCGGAGTCAGCACTCCGTTGCTGGGAACCAGCGGGTTGAACTCAATCGCGGGCGTCGCGTCCTTCGTCCACCGAACCCCAGGGTCGGTGTCGTGGTAGTGAACCGAAGTCAGTGGATCGAACCCGTCGTCAGTCATGGACTCGTCTCATGCGGCGTGCCCTACGTCTGTGCTCAATTGACGCGTCCGTGACCACCGAAGTCAAGACCGCAGCCGAGGTGACGGATCGGTCGAAGTTCTAACCGCCCAGATACCCCTCCACCGCCCCCGCAAACTCCTCCGATTCGTCGTCATACGTCTCAAACGGATCCGGCATCTCGAAGATCCGCCCGCGCACCCCGATCCCGTCCCAGTCCACCAGGTACGGCACGAACGACCAGCCGCCAAACTCGTCCAGTTCCCGCCAGTGCTCGATGTACTGGTAGACCAAGTACAGCTGGTTCTCCCAGCTCGCCAGCGCGCCCAGGTTGTGCTGAATGTCCTTCCAGTCGATGTGCGAGTCCGCCCGCGCCTCGGAAAGCGCCCGCACGATCCGGCCCCGCGCCCCGGCCCGAGTCCCCTGCGGAATGGCTAGCGGATTCACCGGCCCCGAAACCAGCCGGTTCATCAGCCCGCGCCGCTGCAACTCGCTGAATAGGCTAACCGTCGGGTCCACGTGGTGATAGGCCAGGTCCAGCTTCACCAGGTCCGGGTCCGCCCAGCCTTCCGGCGAATCGTCCGCGTAGTCGCGCAGTTCCGCCAGCTTCGTCACCCAGTCCACCCTGCCAATCAGGCGTTCCGGGTCGGATTCCAGCCCATCCAGGCACTCGCTCCACGCCGCTAGCGTCCAGTCCGTGTCCTCATCGCGACCGGCAAAGGCGGACGTTGCCGCCTCCAGGTAGATCCGCTGCACGTCGATCGCCGAAATTGTCCGACCGTCCACCAGTTCCACCGGCCACGGCCCGCCCGGGTTGCGCGAGATCGATTTGATCGACCGCACCGCCTCGTCCAGGTACAGCTCCGGATTCCACCCCGCCGCCAGCAGCTGCGCCACCAGCGCCGTCGTCCCCACCTTCAGCGCCGTCGCGTACTGCGACTGGTTCGCGTCCCCAACCACCACGTGCAGCCGCCGCAGCGCCGTCCGTTCGCTCAGCGGCTCGTCCCGCAGGTTGATGATCGGACGTCCCCCAAACCGCACCCGGTGGCTCACGTCCACCGACACGAACGCCGCCCGCTGCGACATGTGAAACGGCAGCCGTCCGCCCGCCTCCTTCGGATTCAGCGTCATTCCCGCCCCGGCGTACAGCTGCCGCGTCGTCAGAAACGGCAGCAGGCCCAGCACCAGGTCCCGGCTCCGCGGACTCGTCACGATCGAGTAGTTCTCGTGGTAACCGAATGTGTTCCCGAGGTGGTCCGTGTTGTTTTTGATGAAGAACAGCTTCCGGTTCATCTCCTGCCGTTCCACCGTGTCCAGCAGCACCGCCGAGGCCGCGTTCTCCTGCTCCACGATGTCCCGCAGCGTCCGGCACTCCGCGGAGGCGTACTCGATGTGCCCCGAATCCAGGTACAACCGAGCCCCATTGAACAGGTGCCCGCCGTTCCCCGGTTCCTCGTCCCACTCCCGCGGCGCCGGATCGATCAGCCCGAAACGCCGGTCCTGGAACAGGATCGACTTCACCAGCCGCGCCGCCTGGCCCGGCGGCAACTCCCCGGCCGAGGCGAATTCGATCTCCGTCCCAAAGACGATGTCGTCCATGCGTTGCCGCTATTGACCGCCCGGCTGAGGCGTCGGGTCAGGAATCTCCCGGATAATCCGCCGCCGCCGTTCCCGCAGGTCCTCCTCCTTCTCCGGTGCCGCCGGCTCCGTCGGCGCTTCCGCCGGTTTGGTTGGCGCCTCGGTTTCCCCGCGCCAACCGATGCCTACAAGCTGTTGCATGCCACTCACCTTCCTTCCGCATCCAACGCGGTAAGCAATCCTTCCAGCGTCTCCGCCTCCGCGACCAGCCGACCCAGTCGGTCGATTTCAGGACCGACAACGTCGTCGAATCGCAGTGTCACGTCATATCCGTTTCGACGAAACACCACCCGGTCCCATTCCACCGCGCTGATGTCCTCGCCAAACCGCCGCAGCACATCCCCTCGCACCGCCGCCCGCGTACCCGTCGGCGGTGTCGTCAGCGCCCGATCAATGTCCGATTCGCTCACGATTCGCCGCATTTGCCCTTCGTCAACCAGCATGTCGTACACGCACCACTCCGGATCCAGGACGTGGTACCCCAGGTCCACCCGCCGCGCATCCTCGTCCTTCCAATCGGGTCCAAAGTCCTCCCGCATCTCCGCGATCAGGCACTCCTTCGCCACCCAATCCACCCTATCGGCCGCCCGCGATCTGTCTCGCCCAAGGTCCTCTAGCACCGCTGCCCACTCATCCAGCACCCACGTCGTCTCTGTGTCCCGCCCCCGGTAGCGCTGCGCCGCCTCGCAATACCACCCCTGCACATCCAGCCCCGATACCGGTCCCCCACGTTCCAGGTCTACGACATTGCCGAACTCAAGGTCGTGGGACACCTGCCGTACCGCTCGCACCGGTTCCGTCAGCCGCTCCGAAGGGCGCCAGCCCTCCATCGCCAGATCCAGCGTCAGGGCCATGGTTCCTGCCTTCATCGCCGTCGCCCATTCGCTCCGGTTCGCGTCGCCGGCAATGACGTGTAGCCGCCGGTACTTCCCGGCGTCCGCGTGCGGCTCGTCCCGCGTGTTGAAGATCGGCCGCCGCGCCGTGGTGTTGATCCCGGTCACTTCCTCAAAGAAATCCGCCCGCTGCGACATCTGTAACTGCAGCGAGTCGCCGCCCTCGATCCCGACCCGCCCCGCCCCCGCAAACACCTGCCGCGTCGACAGGAACGGCACCGTCACGCGGATCAGATCGTCCGTAGGAATCCGCCGCGACGTCAGGTAGTTCTCGTGGCATCCGTAGCTGCGTCCGTGATAGTCCGTGTTGTTCTTCAGCAGTCGAATCTGCCCGTAACCTAATAGCGCGTTCCGCGCCGTTTCCGCCGCGAACATCACCCGCTCGCCCGCCTTATCCTGTGCCACCAGGTCCTTCAGCGTCAGGCAGACGTCCGTGCAGTACTCCGGATGATTGTGGTCGTTGTACAGCCGCGCCCCGTTGCGCAGCACCGTGTTTGACAGCAACTCGTCGCGTGACATCCGGCTGCTGCGGTCCGTCGAGCCCGTCAGATCGCGCGGATCCCGCTCCAGCCGATCCGCCCGCCCGCCCCGCAAATCCCGGTACGGGTCCTCGCCCACGTAATCCCAGCCGCGAAACGCGCCCTCAACCGGCGCCGCCTGGATCAGTCGGGCAGCTTCGTAGGCAAAGTCAGGTTCGCCCGCAAAGCCCTCGCAGTTGAGCCCGTATTCGGTCTCGATGCCTGCGGGACGGTTCATGCGCCGCTCGTGCCGGAGAGTGACTCAATACTAGCGCCGGCGGCCGCTACGGAATCTGTGTGCCCCGCCCCGCCGCCTCCGCCCGTTCCACCACCGCCTGTGCCATCGCGATATCCCACAACGCAATCCCCTGCGAGGCAAACAGCGTGATCTCGTCGTCAGCCGTGCGACCCGCCACCTTCCCGGCCACCACCTGGCCAAGCTCGATCACCTGCCCCCACTGCAAAAGGCCGGCCCGCTCCGCCGCCATCAAGTCTCCGCCCTCCACATGCGCCCCGTCTAGGTCGTCCACGAACACCCGGTCCGCCCGCGCCACGGCAGCTGCGTCCACTTCGCCGTGCACCGGGTTGTTGCTCCCCATCGCCACCACGTGCATCCCCGGCTCAAGGTCTTCCGCCAGCAACACTGGACTTGAGGCGGTGGTCGCCGTCACCACAATGTCCGCCCCCCGCACCGCCTCCGCCGCCGACGTACAGGAAACAAGCTCCGCGTCAACCCGCTCGCGCATCGTCTTGACATAATTCTCCACATTCGCCGGATTCCGCGAATACACCCGCGCCTCCGCCAGCTCGTGCACCCCGCTCAGCGCCTCCAGTTGCGTCCGCGCCTGCCGCCCGCTCCCAATCAGTCCAACCACTCGGCTTTCCCGTCTCGCCAGGTACTTGCTCGAAATACCGCTCGCCGCCCCGGTGCGCAACTCACCCAGCCGTCCCGCTTCAAGCACGGCCCGCAACAAGCCCGTCGCCACGTCAAACAGCACCACCACGAACCGCGCGCCGCCCCCAAACGACCCGTAGATCTTCGCGCCTGCCGCGCCCAACTCCTGGTCGGCGCCGCCCATCACGTTCAGCGACCCGGCCGGGACCGTCGCCCGCCGTCGCCCGACATTCCCCGCCACCCCCCGGCCCTGCCGGTCAAATGCCCCCTCAACCGCCGACAGCGCCAGCTCCATATCCCCCAGCGCATCCACATCCGCTTCAGTCAAATACAGGGGCATCACATCTCCAAGTCTGGGCAGTGCCACGAACTTCCGCCGATTCTAGGAACCCGCGTCCTCCGTCGTTTTGCGTAGCTAGGAATGCAACCTGACGGCATCACACCCGGGGGTTTTTGTCGCAGCCCTGCCTCTAAATTCACCAAATCGTCTGGATCTGTCGTGAAGCGGTTAGGGTCCCATCCCGGGTAAGCACCGGTGCCTCCAGCGTCAGCGACTCGGCAGCAATGAGTCGGTCGTGCATTTCCGAAATCTCCTTGCAGAGCTCCAGACGCTCCAGTTGGGCTCGCCCCAGGTCCGCCACCTCTATGCCGCCGACGGCATCCAGTCTCGCCAGGAGTTCGGCGGGTGCGATGGGTTGCCCCAACTTCACCGAAAGAAAATAGAACTCGGCCACCACAATTGCAGGGACCACAATGGTCGCGTTACCGGTCCCGGCCAGCCTGAACACGGCGGTTGCCGCTGCGCTGAGTCGCTCGGGTGACTTCAGGAACCACCACAATGCGTGCGTGTCGGCCACGAAGCGAACCTGCCCGTTCCTCACAGGTCCGCTACGACTCGTCAGGCTCCACGGCTCCGGTCCGCCACATTGCCTTGACCTCGAGGAAGTCTTCGTAGGTCGCGTCGGGCAAGTCGGTCATCGTGCCCCGCAGCGATTCGAGCGACGGCTTGTCGTCTGAAGCGGTTGAAATGCCCGTCAGCCTCCCGCACGGTTTTCCTCGCCGAGTGATGGTGACTTCGTCCCCTTCCTCAAGGTCGCGGAGTATTTCGCTAATCCGAGTCTTGAACTCGCGAACGCCATATGTGGTCAATTCGCCTCGCCCTTGTGTCTATTAGGCATTCATGATGTGGCCACATCATACCGCCAGGAGCCCACCAATTAGGGCCTGATGGCAGGGAAAGGTACGTTGCACCTTTGTTCCAGCGGGTTCTTCCGCTCCGCCATCTATTCGCCCCGAATGCTGGGAACGAATCCGCCCTATCCCGCGTATTCATCCATGTAACCCCTTCATCCGAATCCGAACACGAGGCGGCCAATGACCCAATCCCAGGCACTCCGGCGGTCCCCGGATGGCGATCCCGAGACATTCATCCGTCTGGTGGATCGGTACCAGGCCATGGTCTTCCGCACCGCATCCCTGATGACCGGAAGCCAATCCCTGGCCGAAGTCCAGGTCCGCGGAACTCTGCGTGCGGCTTGGCACGGCCTCCAGACCCCCGGGCTGGGCGCCCCCGTCAAACCGTGGCTCATGCGCATCCTCGTGCGCCAGGAGTCCAATCGGATCCCTCGCGCAACCCCGTCGGCGCACCCGTCCCATCACCCGCGGCTCCGGCATCTCCCGCCTCCCCTTGAGCCCGGTGAGTCTGATCCTCAGCGTCACCAGGTTCGGCGAGCCTTCGGCGCGCTCGGTCTGGCTGACCGTCATGCCCTGATCCTGTGCTACTTCGTCGACCTCTCCGACGACCAGCTGGCCGTCGTCCTCGATCTCCCAGGGGATGCCGCTGAGCCTGTAAGGCACAGGGCGCTTGGTCGGTTGCGCAATCGCCTCCAGGCCATCGGCGCAGAAACGGTCGACAGGGCGGGCCCCTTTGCCTCCGACCGGGAACTGATAGCCGCGCTCCGCGACTACTTCAATGCCGCCACGGCCGGGCTGGCCGTTCCTGCCGACCTGTGGGACGCCCTTGAGGCCCGGGCCCCCAATCGATCGCGCGTTTCCCGCATTCGATGCAAGTTCCTCGCTGCCGCTCAGCGCTTCTGGACGCCCCTGGCGGCCACCGGTGGCGCCGCCGCGCTTGCCTCGGCCATCGTCTGCGCGGCCACGGCCTGAAACCCCGCCAACCCACCATCGCCCGCGGCGCCCCGGTCCCCTCCCGAGGCCGGCCTCGCCGCGGGCGCTCCCCGCGCCATCGCGCTCCATCCAATTGCCACGTCCACGCCGTCCCCTGATCATGCGCCCTTGGCATGGCCCTTCTCGCGCTCCACATCGTCTTCAATGTCGGCTTCGCGCTCAGCACGCGCGTAGCCCAATTCCGGCGTTACGACTATTTCCTCGTAGCAGCCGTCAACTACACCCTGGCCGCCGTGCTGGCGTCGCTCTGGGCGTTCCTGCGCGGCGGCTGGGACTTCGACGCCCCCACTCTCATCTTCGGCGCCGTCCAGGGCTTTCAGTACGCCGCCACCATGATCGGCGTCTACCTCTTGCTCGTGCGTTCCGGCGTCGGCGTTACCTTCATCGTGCTGCGCCTCACCGTTGTGGTCCCCACGCTCTCGGCCATCGTCTTCTTCGGCGAGCGACCCAGCGCCGCCGCCATCGGTGGGCTCATTCTCATGTTGATCTCCATCCCGCTGCTTGTCGGTCCGCGCTCCGCCGTGCGCGGACCACGTTCACGTTGGTACTGGCCCTCAGTCGCCCTCATGATGGTCGTCACCGGCGCCGGCCTCACCGCCTCCAAGGCCTTCAACGAACTCTCCACGCCCGACCGCGCACCCGACTTCGTCATGTTTTCGTTCCTGGTCTCCGTACCGGTGGCGCTCGCTATCTTCGCCATGCGCCGCCGCTTCCAGGCCCGCACGCCCCCGCTGCGCCAGAGCCTTTCGACGCCAGGTCCGCTGGCAACCGGGGCAGTCATGGGCCTCTGCAATGTCATTCAGCTGGCCTTCCTGGTGGCCGCTCTCGAACTCATCCCCGGCACCATCGCTTTTCCAATCCAAACCTCCGCCTCGGTGCTTCTCACCACCGCCGCCGGCGTCATCGTCTGGCACGAACGCCACGGCCCCATCGTCTGGGCCGGCGTCGCCGCCGCCCTCGCCGGCATGGTCATCATCAACTTCTAGCCTGGCTGATTGACCTGAACGCTAGCCATAGAGCCGAACACCCCTCGCCGGCACCAGCCAGATCTTTGCGGGTGCCGCTGTCAGTCTCAGTCTTGGCTTGGCAGACGCCCGCTCAGTCCAACAATTGGTTAGTCAGCGACAGTCCCGTCGTCAGGCGGCACGCCCAGTCCGGTCGGATATTCCGTACCGTGCTTGTGCAGATCCTGAACAAGCACACGGCCTCGCGCAGGTCCAACTCGCGCTCGTCCCAATCGAATCGATCCAAAGCGGCCAGTCGGAACCTGCCACGATACGCGCCGGCTGCCGTGGCTTGACTGTTCTGTCCCAGCCCTGCCTGTATCCGCAGGTGCGCCAGCAGATTCCCAACGTCTAGCATTGGATCCCCGGGTCCCGTTTCCTCGAAGTCCACCAGCGCGATCCGTCCGTCGGGCAGCAGCAGCATCTGATCGTCGTAGAAGTCATTGTGCGCAAGACTGGTTGGCTGCCACGCGGCAACGAATGGATCCAGAATTCTCGCGGCGGACTGCAAGCTGCGCCGAGCCTCGGCGCTCCCCCGCGTCGCATGCCGCAGGATCCGCTTCGCTCGCCGATAGAGGCCCTTCAGGTTGCATGGGCGTCCACTATCCGCCTTGATTGGCACGCTCCACAGGCTGTCCAACCCATCCAGCAGCACCGATGGATGCGGCGGTCTTCCGCGCCTGATGTATCGCCGCAGGTTTGTGCCTGGAATCCGCGACAGCCACACAACGCCGCCGTCGTCCCAGTGGCCGGCCAGACGAGGCACAACAAATTCCGAGCATCCAATCACTTCGGCGGCCGCGGTCAGGCGGCTGACCAGCGCTGGCCGCATGACTCGCACGTAGAACGTGACCTTGCCAGTCGAATGTCGCAAGACCGCCCGGCTGCCCGGTCGGTACCGCACCACCTCCACGCGGACGCGCCGCGCTGGAATCGCGTGCACGTACCGGTTGAGCAGCTTCAGCGCCGTGTCAGGGGCGGCGGCATCGGCCAGGCCGGGCAGCTGACGGTCATGGGGAAAACGCCACACCTCCGCCGCCATGTTCCCGGTGATCTTGACGCTGAAGTCTTCGGGTGGCAGGTACGCGTCCTCCTCCCAGTCGAGCACATAGCTTGCAAGCGCGCCGCGACCCGGGCTGTGACTGAATTGCCGAACTCGAATCTGCTCGGGATTGGCTGCTGAGCGCCCAAACGCTCCGCAGTAGGCCTCCCAGACCCACGCACCGTCGAACAGACGCGTCAGCCCGGCCAGGCTCCGATCGCTCGGATACTCAACCTGCGGGGCAATCGGCACAGATCGGGTCCGAGCTATCGTCACCGCCTAGCCGCTGTCGTCGTCGGTGTCGTCAGTGTCATCGGTGTCATCGGTGTCATCGTCCTCGTTCCCCGTCGTATCAAAGCCGTCATTGTCCGTGTTGGCAGTCGTATCGAAACCGTCGTTGTCGGTACCGGCGGTGGTGTCAAAGCCGTCGTTGTCCGTTGTGGCCGTCGTATCGAAGCGGTCGTTGTCCGTGTTGCCTGTGGTGTCGAAGCCATCGTTATCGGTGGTCGTCAGGGTGTCGGCATCGTCGTCGTCTGCAGACCCGTCGTCCGCGTCGTCGCTAGATTCCTCGTCGTCTGAGCGTCGATACATCTGCTGCGCTACGAACGCGTCCGCCTGCGCAGGCGTGATCGGTACTTCAGCGGCGTCGGGAACAATCACGTTTCGCAGCAGCTTCACCTTGTCAGGCAGGTTCTGTAGCACAACCTCACCAGGTGTCGTCCCCGGCGCGGGTACGTTCCAAACCGCGAAAACGGCCCGCTGCGCGCGCAGCAGTTGCAGCCCCTGGGAGTTGCCGTCCACCTCCCGCTCCTCATATCGAATCGGCAGTCCATAGAGGTTCAGCCAATCTGGCTCCGCCAAAAAGCGCGACCTTATGGACGAATTTGCATCGAGCAGCGCCAGGTGGTTCTGCTTGACGGTCGCGAAGTCTGCGCCGGCGTCAGCCGCCAGCACCTGGTGCGCCGGGACGTTCGGGAGCTCGATCTGCGGGTAACGGTCGGCCAGTACGTCCAGCGTGTTGTAGTAGTTCATCCGTTCGTTGGCCGGATCCCACTGCAGAATCACCTTCTGAAACGCCTGCAGCGTGAACGGTCCGTCCAGCCATCGCTGGCTGATCGGATACCCGATGGCATTGGCGTCAAGCCCACGCACGAAATCCCACATCGGTACGCCGTCCGCGTTGGTCACCGCATACCCGTCGTTTGGGACGGGCGTGTCGCCGCCGGTGTTCGTGAACAGGCAACCGCTGCTGACGGGGATACCGGTACAGTCCAGCGCGAACGCGGCTGCCACCGGGCCTGCGATCGCCAGGCTGGCCGCGGCAATCGCGGCCAAGCCGAGGCGTATTCGCTCCCACCCTCTTGCTAGGTGCTGCCTGCGCATGCTCAGTGTCTCCGACATGGCCCCAGCCTCCCCCACTTGCAAGCCCTGGTTCCGAGGTGTCTGTTCGCCCATCCTCCCGTGCAGCATTAGTAGTGCCTAATATCCTGCAGTACATTCCCGTAAGATCGACCATTAGATTTACGATACATCACGAGTAAGCATAGTCTTTGCCGGGCCATATGAACTCCTTTGCGACGCGTCCTTACATTGCCTCGTGCTGGCCGCCAATGTCAAGCGTCAACTTTCTTTTGCTCTTTATCGTGAGCGAATTCACACTGTTATCTGAGCGAAAGTAAAAACTAGGCATCCGGTCGGCTCATCGTTCGCGCATCGTTTGCGGCGCGCCATGACTCTCCCGGCCGGCGTCGCCGCCCAGTTGCATCCCGCCGTCTGGCGCAATCTCGTCCTATGGCGGGATCCACGCGAGCGTTATAGCTCTCGGTCGAGCCGGAACCGCCACACGCCAATCGACGTAGCCGCCGCGGCAAAGATCAGCGGCGCGCCGGCTTCCGATCACATCTCGCCGATTCCCCGGCCGTCACAATCCATGGCAACGTCGGGACCTGCGGAAACTCCCTTCTGGGGTCGCACGAATCGCCTCTGAACGAAAGCGAAACGTGTTCAAGTGACGCCGCCTACTGGTAGTGCTGGGCCTGCAGCTCGTACAGCTCGGCGTAGAGGCCGTCCTCGTGCATCAGATCGTCGTGACTACCTTGCTCCACGACGCGCCCCTGGTGCAGCACGATGATGTGGTCGGCCATACGTACGGTCGAAAATCGGTGCGAGATCAGCAGCGTCACGGTCCCGGTTAGCTGACCACGGCGAGACGCGGCCGCGATGCGTTCGAAGACGCCATGCTCCGTCTGCGCATCCAGCGCGGCCGTGGGCTCGTCCAGGATCATCAGCAGGGGGTCCGTGCGCATGAATGCGCGTCCCAGCGCCAGCTTCTGCCATTGCCCGCCCGAGAGTTCCACCCCGTCCTGCCACACCCGCCCTAGTTGGGTCTCCAATCCACGCGGAAGCGAGTCGGGGATTTCCTCCGCATCGGCCTTTGCGAGAGCGTCGGCGACTGCCTGCGAATCCTCGATCCGTGCCACATCGCCCACGCCCACCGTTTCCCGCACCCGGAATTCGAACCGGCAATAGTCCTGGAACCCGGCGCTCAGGCTGGATCGCCACGCCTCCACCCCAAACTCCTTCATGTCGACGCCATCTGCGGTGATTCGGCCCGTCGTAGGTTCGTAAAAGCGAGACAGCAATTTGGCCAGGGTGGTCTTGCCGGCGCCGTTCTCCCCCACCAGGGCCACCACTCGGCCGGCCACCAGTTCCAGGTTGACGTCCTGAAGAACCGCGGCATCGGTCCCGGGATACCGGAACGACACGTTGTCCAGCTCGATTCCGAGTCTGAGAGCGCTGGGCACGGCTGCCCGAGTTGCCGGCTCCTGGTCGACCTTCTTCGCATAGTCCGCCAGCCACAGATAGCGCGACGCCTCTTTGACAATGCGTAGAAACGAATTGCCCGAACTCACCAGCTCGCCAACCAGGCCCTGCATCTGGGCAGCCAACGTGATTGCCAGCAAGACATCGCCTGCGGTCACCTGGCCCTCGAGGGCCCGGGCCAGGACCAGGGCAATCGCGCCGCCGTAACCGGCCGCCAGCAGCACCGCTGCAAGAGACTGCAGAACCAGGCCGTTCCACAGCGGGCGGGTCTGGATGCGCAGTTGCTCGGCGCCGTCGGCGCCATGCCGCGCGACCATCTCCGCTCCCAGGTCAAAAACCCGGAGTTCTTTGCCCGCTGCGGGCGATGTTGCAAGACCAAAGAAGTGCATCTTTCGGCGGCGTAACTCAGCCGAGGCGTCCATCGCGACGAGGTAGCGCTGCCAGGCCCGCCGATCGGCCAGCAGCGAGCCGATCGCGAAGAACGGCAGCAGCAGCAGGC
>JAPOXI010000101.1 GCA_026707185.1 Chloroflexota bacterium | reverse complement strand
GACGCCCTGCTGGCCACAGGCTATGACCTGCGGATGAGCGTGGAGGACAACGGCAAGCGGTTCACGGACTTCGCGGCCCAGGCCGGGCCGGCGCTGGACTACCTGCGGGCCCGCGTTCCGGCGTCATGACCTCCGCGGATCCGCCCGCCTACGACTTCGACGGCTTCATTGACGGCCTTGATGGAACGCGGGAGCCCTCGCTGGCCTTCCACCCGGGCATGGACTTCGACGCCTGGCGGGCGGCCCTGCTTGAGCGCGTGGAGTGGCTGCTGGGCGACCTGCCGGCGCTCACCGGGGCCGAACCGACGATCCTGGAGTCGACGGACTGCGGCGCGTACGTCCAGCACAAGGTGCTCTACGAGACCATCGCGGACGTGTGGGTCCCTGCCTGGTTGCTGGTCCCCGGCACCGCATCCGCCGAGGCTCCCGCCTCGGGAATCCTGGCGCTGCACGGCCACGGGGACGGCAAGGACCAGTTGGTGGCTCGTGATGACGGCCCCAACATCTACCGCAGCTTCGCCCGGCGCTACGCCGAGCGGGGGCACGTGGTGCTGGCCCCCGACGCGATCGGCTTTGGCGAGCGCGCCGAGGGGTTCCGCCGCTACGGGCAGCGCGACGGCTGCAACATCAATTTCATGCGCGCCCTGCTGTTCGGCATCAACCTGATGGCGCTGAACATCCAGGACGATCGGCGTGGCCTGGACATCCTGGCCGGGCTGCCCGAGGTGGACGCGGGACGCCTGGGCTGCGCCGGGCTGTCATTCGGCGGCACGCGCACCATGTACCTGGGCGCGCTGGACACGCGAATCCGCGCGGCGGTGGTGAGCGGCTACCTCACCACGTTTCGAGCCTACGCGCTGGACACCGGGAACTTCTGCGGTTCGCAGTTCCTGCCGGGCATCTACGCCTACGCGGACGTGCCGGACCTGCATGGGCTGATCGCTCCACGGCCGCTCCTGATCGAGGCGGGTCGCGTTGACCGCGGCTTCCCAATCGCCGCCTCGCGCGACGCGCACGCGCGCGTGGCCTCGATCTACGCGGCAGCGGGCGTGCCGGAGCGGCTGGAACGCGACGAGTTCGACGGCGGGCACGAGTACCGGGCGGAAGCCTCGCTCGATTTCATGGACCGCTGGCTGGCGCCAGGCAGCCCGGCCGTTTCCTAGGGGGCAGCAAAAGGGGCGCCCCCAGAGGAGCGCCCCTTTGATGACTGCCGGTTCGGCTAGCCGAACTTCAGGAACTGTCCCTGCACCCAGTTCCCGTCGACAACTTGCCACCAGGTGACGCCGTTGACGACCTGGGTTTCACCGGTGAGCTCAAGCTCCGACGCGCCCGGCGCGACGTAGGCGACCGAGGCGTTGGGATCGGCGGCCACGCGGACGTTCAGGCCGGCGGTCGGAACGATGGTGGCGCGCACGGTCTCGCCGGTGGGCGCCGGCGCTGCCGCTGGAGTCGCCGTGGCCGCCGGCGCCGGAGCGGCGGCGGGTGCCGCCGTTTCGACGGGGGCGGCCGTTGGGGCGGCCCGCACGCCGATCTCCAGGTACTGGGCCTGGACCCAGTTGCCGTCGCCGACTTCGCGCCACTCGATGTCGTCGATGACCTCAATGACCCCGGTAAGGGACAGTTCGGTTCCGCCGGGGGCCACGTACTGCACGGTACCGGTTTCGGTGCTGGGCGCGTCGCGCACGTTCAGCCCGTCGCTGGGCACCACGACGGCCGTGGTCGCAACGGGCCGCGACTCGACGCGCTCCCTGACCTGTTCCGGGTCCGTGGGAACCTCGAGCACCTGGCCGACGAAGATGAAGTTCTCGTCCGGCAGGTCGTTGAAGGAGACCAGATCGTCCACGCTTACCCCGTAGGCCGAGGCGATGGAGAAGAGCGTGTCGCCCTCTTGCACCTCGTAGCTGATTGGCCCTTCCGGCGTCGGCGTCGGTGTGGGGACCGGCGGCTCGGTGGGCGTGGGCTCAGGCTGCGGCGTGGGCGTGGGCTCAGGCACCGGCGGCTGCGTGGGTTGGACCACGATCGGCGTGGCGATCGGTGTCACGCCCAAACGCGTGGGTGTGGGCGCCGGACCCGAGACGGTGCCGGCCGCCGGCGCGGTCGGCGTGGCCTCCCCCGGCGGCTCCTCGTCCCCGCCGGTCAACGCCATCACCAGAATCACGATCAACACAATGGCAAGAACCGGCAGAACCAAGAGCGTGACGAACAGTCGATACTGTCGCAGGCTCCTCACCGCAGCCCCCTATCCCCGGGACCGCTGGTTACAAGCCGATCCCGGTTCAACAACTGCCGGCGGTCTCGCGCCACGGAGCCTCCCATATACGCCTGGGGCCCAAGAACGCGCGCTGCAGACTAAAACGTGGCCGCATTGTACACGTGCGCGCGGCCGGCGCTCCGCGGCTCACCGCGCTCGGAATGTGACGGGCTCCGAGGTTGACGAGTTGCCGGCGCGGTCGGTCGCAATGGCCACCACTTCATGCTCTCCGGGCTCGGAGGTCCAGGTCACCTGGTACGGCGCGAAGCGGGCCGTCCCTACCAGCTCGCCGTCTACCCGGAACTCCACGCCGGCCACGCCGCCGGCGTCATCCACGACCGCGCCCAGCGGGACCGTTCCAGCGGTCGCACCGGCCTCCGCGCCCAGGCCGACCACTTCCACCACCGGGGGCGTGTTGTCCACGACGAAGCGACGGAACGCCATCTCCGCTCCCCCGTCGGCGGCCCGCACCGTCAGCCGCAGGGTGTAGACGCCGTCGGCGAACTGGATGGTGTCGACCGCCCCGATTTGTTCCTCGACCCGGGGCGCGTCGGACGGCTGGCCGATCCGCGTCCAGGCGCCCGGCGCCGGGCCGGCGCCGTAGTGGAGTTCGGACGAGACGAAGCCGCCGATGGCAGCCGTTCCCACGATCTCCAGGATGGTGCGCACTGCCTGGCCCTCGACAGGCGACGTGATCTGCGCCTCAAGCCCTTCAGCGGTCGTCACGGACGATACGGCGCCGCCGGCGAATGCATCCGGCGGCAGCCGAAACGGGGAGTCCTCGTCGACCCCGCGCTGCCAGGTCGCCGCTTCGGTGGGAAGCACCACGAAGACCTGTTCCTCCACTTCGTCGGGCGGGGAGGTCGGGGTCGCCAGCAAGCCCGTCGGCACATGGATACGGAAGGGCTGGTGCAGGACATCGCGCTGGGTGGGCACGGTCCCGGGCGCGAACTCTTCCTGCTTCGTTTCAGGCGTGAACGGGGACGGCAGCAGGCCGGACAGCGCGTCGACTTCCTGCTCGATCACGGCGGGCGGCCGAGTCCAGTCGACGATCTCAAGAGCCGTGTGCGCGTTATCCATGAATCGTTGCCAGATTGGCCCCGCACCGCGCACGCCCGTCACATCGTCCATCGGCGTGCCATCGGCGTTTCCAACCCAGACGCCAGCCGCCAGTTGCGGGGTGAAGCCCACGGTCAGCGCGTCGCGCGTGTTCTCGGTGGTGCCTGTTTTGACGGCGGCCGGACGGTCGGCCAGGTCCAGCAATTCGCGTACCTGGCCGAATCCGGGCTCGCGGGCGGCCCGGTCCGAGAGGATCGACGTCATCAGATAGGCGATCTCCGGCGCCAGCACGCGTTCGGTCAGCGGCACGCGCCCCAGGCCAAGCGGTGACTCGTCGGCGCTCTGCGAGCAGCCGTCGCCCAGCTGCTCCACGATCAGCCCGCGCGCGTCACGAATGCACCGCACCGCGGACGGCGTCACGCGCCGGCCCTGGTTGGCCACGGTGGCGTAGGCAGCGGTCAGTTCGAGTAACTCGACCTCGTTCGATCCCAGGGACAGCGCCGGCCCAATGCGCGACCGGTCCGTCAGCGACGTGATCCCCAGCCGGTCGGCCACGTCGAGCGTCGCGTCAAGCCCGGCGAACAGCTGGGTTCGCACCGCCGGGATGTTGAGCGAGCTGCCCAGCGCCGTGCGCAGGCTCACGGGGCCGCGGAACTTGCGGTCGTAGTTGCGTGGGCGGTAGGCCTCCTGGCCGGCAATCGGCACGGTGGTGGGAATATCCAACAGCATGGTGGCCGGGCCATAGCCCTGCTCCAGCGCGCTGGCGTAGGTGAAGAGTTTGAACGCCGAGCCCGGCTGCCGCAGCGACGTGGTGACGTTGACCTGGCCGTCGATGTCTTCGTCGTTGAAGTTCAGGCTGCCGACCATGGCCAGGATTTCGCCGGTGGCCGGGCGGATGGCGACCAGCGCCCCGTTGGTGACCTCGCGGTCGGCCAGCGTGGCCACGTGGTCGCGCACGGCGGTGTCGGCCGCGGCCTGGAGGTCAAGGTCGAGCGTGGTCGTCACCTCCCAGCCCTGGCGGCTGATCTCCGGCCCGTAGCGCTCCTGCAGGTCGCGTACCACGTAGTCCAGGAAGTGCGGGGCCGGCGAAGACGTCTCGCGCGGGGGCGCGATCTTGACCTCTTCCTCACGAGCCGCCACGACCGCGCCGGCCGGCGCCAGGCCGTGGCGGGCAATCGCCGACAGCACGCGCAACTGCTCGCGCCGGGCCGCTTGCGGGTCGACGTGCGGGTTGTGCAGTGACGGGGCCGGCAGGAGGCCCACCAGCAGGGCGGCCTCGGCCAGTGTCACGTCGGCCAGATCCTTGTCGAAGTAGGCCTCGGCCGCCGCCGCGATCCCGTAGGTCAGGCCGCCATAGTGGTTCTGGTTCAGGTACAGGCCCAGAATCTCGTCCTTGGAGAACCGCTGGCTGATCTGCCAGGCCAGCACGGCCTCGCGCAGCTTGCGTTCGTAGGTTTCCTCGGGCGTGAGCAGCGCGTTTTTGACCAGCTGCTGCGTGATGGTGCTGGCGCCGGAAACGACTTCGCCGCCGCGCCAGTTGTTCCAGAGCGCGCGCGCAATGGCGCGGACTTCCACACCTGGATTCTCATAGAACGTGGCGTCTTCGGCGGCGACCACGGCGATTTTGACGACCTGGGGGATGTCCTCCGGCGGCACGACCCGGCGGCGGCCCTCGCCCAACAACTCGCCAAGCGGGCGTCCCCGGCGATCATGAATCGTGGTGGTCTGGAAGAGTCGCCCGCCAATGGTGGCGATCTGGTCGACCGGCGGCAGGTCGGTCAGGAATGTGGAGGCCACATTCAGGGCGATGACGACCCCTACGCCCGTGGCCACGACGAACGCGGCCAGGGCGACGCCCAGCCCGGCCACGCCGCCCGCGGCCAGTCCCAGCCAGAGCCAGATCCGGCTGCTGCTACGCTGGCGCGGCTTTGCGATCAGCCGTCTACGTTTGGCCATAGCCTCGTCCCGCCACGCGCCCGCCATCCTCGGTCTACGGTCTGCTCAAGGCTACGCACTGCACGCCCCTGAGGTCGCGGCCTCCATGCTGACAACGCAGGCCCGGGCAGTCACGTAATGGCCGCGGCTCCAGCGACCCCACCGGCAGCGCGGCGCTCGCGCTGGCGGCTTGCGGCGCAAGTCACCGGCCTGCTGGCCGTCTTCGCCATCGCGATCCTGGCGGTGGTCTACGCCGAGGTGCTGCGGGACCGCCTGGCGGGGGCCGGCTACGCGGCCGTCTTCCTGCTGACCGCCATCGGCGCGGCCACCCTGATCCTGCCCGCGCCGGCGGCCGTGAGCGTTGGGGCGTTTGCCGCGGCCCTGGACAACATCTGGGCGGTGGGGCTGGTTGGCGCCACCGGCCAGATGGTGGGCGAGCTGGGCGGCTACTACATCGGGTGGACCGGTAAGGGCGCGCTGGGGCACATCAAGGGCTACGACCGCATCCGCGCCTGGATGGAGCGCTACGGCGTCCTGACTCTGTTTGTCATGGCCGCCATTCCCAACCCTTTCTTCGACATCGCCGGCATGATCGCGGGCGCAACCCGAATCAGCCTGGTGCGGTTTGTGCTGGCCTCGTGGCCCGGCCTGGTGATCAAGAACATCGCCTTTGCCTGGGCCGGCGTGGCCGGCCTGCAGCTGCTGGGCTGGCTGACGCACTGACGCCTAGTCGCCGGACCCTCCAGTCGGCGACTCCGGAGCAAACTCGTCGCCCACCAGGCGACGTTTCGCCTCGTCGTAGGCAAACACGCCCATGGCCAGGAGCACGACGAGCACCACGGCCAGGCCGATCGCCGCCAGTACACCGGTGATGAGTCGCATCGTCGTCCAAACCTCGGCGCGGATCCCGCGCGCAATGCGGGCTACCTCCGATTCTACGTCCTGGACGCATGGCGACGACCGTGTCAAACCCTCAGCGCAACCACTCCGGTCACTCAAGGGTTCCTGTGGTATCGCGTTATCAGGTTCGGGGACGCCACGCGCATCTCGAGGACGGGTCGGAGCGGCCTGTGTCTCGGTAACTTTAATTCAGGCGCAGGCCGTGCCGCGTGCCGCGCGTAACGCTGCCTCCGCGACCGGCATTGGCGCGTCTTGAAGTGGCCGCCCCGTCCGCCGGTGGGCTGAATGTCCATCAACCGCTCTGTCCGCCCGAATCGTCACTAAAATCAACGTATACATCCCGATTGTTCCCTTGCTAACAGGTTTGGCAGGCGTAGCTCTCGTCGCGAGCTTTTGCTAGCCTCCTCGTCCCGCACCAAAGGCGCGGTGCGGAATCTGGGATGGGATGCTGACTCAACGCACCTGGGAGGCGGCCCTCGGCGCGCTGCAAGTCGAGGTACCGAAGGCTGATTATGCAGCTTGGTTTCGGGATGCGAGATTTGTTCGCGCGGGCAGCCGCGAGATCGTCGTCGCCGTGCCGACAGTCTTCGCCAAGGAGATCGTTACGCGCCGCTACCGTGAAATGGTCGCGCGCGCGGTTTCGAAGGCGCACGGTGGTGACGTTGACGTTACGTTTGTCGTAGAGGCCGAGCGACCCGCGGGCCCGCCCGCATGGCTGGCCGACCCGCCGCCCGCCGCTGTACCCGTGGCCGGCGAGGCCGGTGCGAATGGCGCACGGCTCAACCCCCGGTACTCCTTTGATCGCTTCATGGTCGGATCGTCCAACCGGCTGGCGCACGCTGCCGCCCTCCGGGTGAGCGAGCGCCCCGGTAGCGTCTACAACCCGCTCTTCCTTTACAGCGGGGTGGGTCTGGGTAAGACGCACCTGCTGCACGCCATTGGCCGTGCGGTGCTGGCGCAGCGACCCGAGACTCGAATGCGCTACGTCCCCTGCGAAACCTTCGTCAACGACCTGTTACACGCGATCCGGACCGAAGGCCGAGGCGACCGCCGCCGCCGCTTCCGCGAACGCTATCGCACCGTTGACCTGCTGATGGTGGACGACGTTGAGTTCCTCTCCCGCACCGAGGCCTCGCAGGAGGAGATGTTCCACACGTTCAACGCCATTTACGAGGCGGGCGGCCAAATCGTGCTGACGAGCGATCGCCCGCCTCGCGAGATCGCTCGTCTTGAAGCCCGCCTGCGTAGCCGATTTGAGGTCGGCCTGGTGGCCGACATCCAGGCGCCCGACCTGGATTTGCGCCGGATGATCCTGCATCAGCACGCCGCGGCGGCCGGCAGCAGTGTTTCCGAAGACGTGGTGGACCTGCTGGCCGACCGAATTACCCGCAACGTCCGCGAGTTGGAAGGCGCGCTAACCCGCACCCTGATCTACGCTGAGTTGCACGGTCTGCCGCTGCAACCGGCCACGGCCGAGCAGGCGCTCTCGGGTCTCGGGCGCGCCGCCGCCGACCGTCCGCCCGCGTCTGATGCCATCCTGGCGGCCACGGCGCAGCACTTCGACATTGACCGACACGACCTGCTGGGGAAACGCCGCGACGCGCGCACGGCGGGCGTCCGCCAGGTCGCCATGTACTTGATGCGCAATGACGGTCGCGAAACTTTGCCCGAGATAGGCCGCGTGCTTGGCGGCCGAGATCACACCACGGTGCTGCACGGCTGCAACAAGATCGAGCGTCGCCTGAAGCTCGAGGATCAGCTCAAAGCCGACATCGAGGCCATCCGCGCGCACCTCGCGGCCTAGCTGGCCACGCTGCGGCGTGGATAACCGGCACTCTTCTGTGGATAACTATGCCGCGGTGTGGATACTCCTCGGAATCCACCCGTCTACATTTTGTGGACGACGGGCGCTCCGCCGTCTGTTCGGCGTTCCGCCCACGACATCCACAGCCCGGAGTGCGACCACGGACGACCTGGCCTCAACCTGCAACAGGTGGGCGTCCTCGGTATTCGGTGTCTTTCCCCACACTTCACGCCACGTCTACGGCTTCGGCGGATCTTTGTATCTACCTTTTCCGATTCGTGGTAGAAACATCCATGTGCAGCGTGACAGTACGAACACCCGTCCACGCCTGCCCGGGAAGCCGAGACACTGGGAAGGAAGCGCGAGATTGCCGCGCCCACGATGGACAGGCAGGTAGGAACCCCGTAATCTTCCAGTATACAGAGGGGGCGCTCTGGATCGCGCGCCCGGCACTTTTGGAAGGTCACCAGTCTGACGTCGGCCGGCCGAGCAGCACAGAGCGTGACTGACCGTCGGCAGGTTCCGCTTGACCGCATCGCACCCAATCCCCAGCAGCCGCGCCGGCAGTTCGATGCCGAAGCGTTACAGGCGTTGGCGGAGTCCATTGAGCGTTTCGGCATCCTGCAGGCACTGCTGGTCACGCCCTCGCCTACCAGGCCCGGACACTTTTTGCTTGTCGCCGGTGAGCGCCGCTGGCGCGCCGCGCGCACCGCGGGCCTGTCCGAGGTCCCGGTCACGATCGTCGCCGCGGACGCGCGGCGGCGAGTTGAGCTGGCGCTGGTGGAAAACTTGCAGCGAACCGATCTGGGGCCAATGGAACGTGCGCACGCGTACCAGGCGTTGCTGGACGGCTTCGGCATGACGCAGGCCCAGGTAGCCGAGGCGGTGGGTCTCAGCCGGTCGACCGTTGCCAATACCCTGCGATTGCAGAAACTGGACGACGCCATGCAGCAGGCGCTGGCCGAAGGCCGCATCACGGAGAGTCACGGCCGCACCCTGGCGGGCATTGCCGACAAGGTGATGCGGAAGCGGCTCTTCCATCGAATGCTGACCGGGCGCCTCAATCTCCGGGAGGCCGAGCGGGCGTCACGTCGTG
The DNA here is from genome assembly GCA_026707185.1 of Chloroflexota bacterium. Next base: position 5,918 of record JAPOXI010000101.1, on the reverse strand, counting down.
TGCTCAAGAAAGCGCAGCCGCCCGATATCGAACTGGACCATGTCGCCGAACGCCTGCAATGGCACCTGGGCACGCGCGTTCGGTTTGTGGGCACGCGGAACCGTGGTCGCATCCAAATCGAGTATCGCGACCCTGAGGATCTCGACTCCTTGCTGAGCACGCTGCTCCCCGACTGACATCACCCCGTGAAGCGTCTGCGGCACGCCGGGTGGAGGCTGAAATCAGTCACGGTGGCGCTCATTGCGCTCAACAGTGCCGTGTTCGCGCTGCAATTCGTCCAGGGAGCTGCCGGGCACGAGTGGTTCTACCGATATGGCTTGATCCCTGCCGTGCTGTTTCAGGGCAACGCGTTCTCGATCCACGGATCGCCGTCGCCCTATGCGTTGACGCTGCTGACCTCCTCGTTCCTCCACGGCAATCTGGCCCATCTGGCGGTCAACATGGCCTTCGTCGCTGTCCTGGGCTCCATGGTGGAGCGGGCGGTTGGCGCCTGGCGCTTTGCCGCGGTCTGGACGGCGGCCGTCGTCGGCGGCGGACTTTTCCACGCCCTGTGGAATAGCGGATCCATTGTTCCCACCATCGGCGCCAGTGCCGGCGTGGCCGGCCTGATCGGCGTGGTAACGGTTGGTGGTTGGGGCGGGCTGCTGGCCGGAGGTCTATGGCTGGCGGCCCAGGTCATCGGCGCCCTGGCCCAGGCCCCGCAGGTGCTGGACCCCGACGTGGCGTGGCAAGCTCATCTTGCAGGGTTCGCGATAGGGCTCGTGGGAGGGTTGCTCGTGCGGTGGGAAATCCGACGATGGCGCAGGCGAGGTGGGGCCGGTGGCTAACCGACGCCGCTCGACGCGACGGCGGCGCCGGGCGCCGATTCGCCGCGCGGTGCGTCGGCCGGAACCGCCTGCGGCAGGCGCAGACCGACCGTCACCCGCCACGGAGCGACCCGCTGCAGCCGTCAGCCGCGCGCGAAGCATGGCGTCGTTGCCTTCCCTGCCGCATTTGCGTCGCGATCTGGTCACCAGCCTGAGCCTGGGCCTCGGTCTGACCCTTGTCGTGATCGTCGTTGGCCTGGCGGTGGGCTAGGAAGGGCTGGCGGAGCTCGGGGCAGTACATATAATCCTGATCGGTAGAGGCGGCGCTCACGTTGCGTATCCCCGGTTGGGGTCGTTGAAGGCGCAGCCGTCCGTAGCGACGAAGGAAGGTTCGCGGACCTGACCCGCGTACGCGTCACGCTCGGAATCGCGGCCACCGCGCTGCTGGTGGCCCTGGCCCTTGGCCCCGCGACCCTCACGGCCCAGGTCACGTCCGGCTTTGGGCCAATCACGGTCCTGAGTTCTACGTTCCTCAGTGCGCCGGGCAACGCGGACTTGCAGCACAACGTCCCACGGCTGAGCGTCACGGTTGGCGCCGAGACGCTGACGGCCGACTTTCAGGAATTCTTCGAGCGCACCGGCGGGCTTCAGCGCTGGGGCTTCCCCACCTCGGAAGTCCACGTTGAGGAGACCGGAACGCTCACGCAGTACTACCAGCGGGGCGTCGTGGACTTCCACCGACGGGTAGACCTGGGCAACATTTACGTCCTTGAGCGTCGGCTTACGTGGGACTACTTCGGCGGCGGCCAGGGCGGCAGTCCCGACCTGGGCGTTGAACCGGGAACCGTCAACAACAACACCGGCGAGCAACTCGGGCCGTGGAACCACAAGGTCTCCAACTTCTCGGTCGGAGGCGTTCGCACCGGGTTCCTCGACTTCTTCAACGCGTTCGGCGGGGTGCAGGCGTTCGGCTTTCCGAAGACCGAAGCCCGGCGCGACACCAACGCGGCCGGCACCGTGCACATCGCAGCGGCCACGGCCGGGTTCACGCGGCAGTACTTCCAGGCCGCGGTCATGGAACATCACCCGCAGGATTCGCAGGCGCCGGTAAAGCTGCGGCTGCTGGGTGACGACTTGCGGAACCAGAAGTATCCCGACGATGCCTGGGCGAATTTCGCGGCGTTTGGCGCCGCCGTGCCACTGGCGACCGGGCAGGCCTACACGCCACAGGTCATCGATTTCACGGCACCGGGCACATCGACCACGGCAGCGGCCACCCCGGCGGCAAGCCCGGCAACCAGTCCCGCGCCAACGGCCACGGCACCGGCAACGCGGCTGTCGGACGAGCTCATCGTGATTGGGACGACGGATGCCGGAATCCTGCTCTATGACGGCACCACCTGGCGCCAGCTGAATAAGGACAACTCGGTGCTCAGCACCGACCGCGTCCAGGCCGTGCTGGTGGACCGGGACGGGCAGATTTGGGCCGGGACGGATGCCGGCCTCTTCCGCCTGAATCGCGACGGGCAAGGCGTGGCGTTCAACCAGGCGAACACCAACCGTGAGATCGGATCGGACGACATCGCGGCCCTGGCCGGGCTCCGCACCACCGACGTCCTCTGGATGGCCCATCCGCGGCAGGGGGTCAGCGGGTTCGATGGTGACACGTGGTCGCGGTACCGGTCCGATAACTCCCTGATGCCGAGCTCGGAAGTACGCGCGCTGAGCCTGATTCCGGGAACCGCGGGAGGCCTGATGTTCGCCACGGCGGGCGGCGCCGTACTGTACGACCAGGTCAGCGACGTCTGGTACGTCTACGACACTGGCAATTCGGGCATCGTCAGCAACAACGTCACGGCCGTCGCGGTGGATGCGGGCGGCGGCCTGTGGTTCGGCACGGGCGACGGCGGCGTGACACGCACGGGCAACCCGCTGACCTGGGACCAGTTTGGCGCCGGCGACGGGCTTGGCAGCAATAACGTGCGCGACATATTCGTGGCCAGCGATGGCACGGTGTGGGTCGCCACCTCTCGCGGCGTGAGCTGGCTTCAGGACAACCAGTTCTCCACGTCCAATGTCTTGAACGCGGGCCTGCCGTCCAACAGCGTTCGCGCGCTGGCGGAGGACGGCCAGGGACGCATCTGGATAGCGACCGACGGCGGCGTGGGCAGCTTTGATGGGTCAACGTGGACAGCCTTCACCACGGCCCAGGGCCTGCCCACCAACAACGCGAGTTCGATAGCCGTCGGCAGGATCGTCGGCAGCTAGCCGGCGGAGCCGGGATTCAGCAGACTCGCCCGCCCGGCGCCCCGGCGGTCCGGGAGCGGCGAAACGAGATGCGTTAGCCGATCAGGCCGGACCTTGCCCGCTGTGACGGTCGCGGATGCGTGCCAGCCGGGCGAATTCGAGGGTCATGCGGCGCGATTCGGTCGAAAGCACGATGTCGTCGGCCAGGAACTGGCTCAAGCCAACCTCGAACAGCAGGTCGTCCACCTCGGAGGACGTCAGCGCGTACCCCGCGACGAGGATCTGCGACAGGTCGATGGTCGTCGACGGTTCGCGGCCAGCTTCGAGGTCGGTGATCAGGCTTACGCGGACACCGGCCTTTCGCGCCACCTGCCGGGTCGTGAGCCGACCGGAAAGGCGCCGCGCCCGCAGCCGCTCGGCCAGGAGCCCCCGATCCACGTGAATCTGCTCGTCGTCGGTGTCGTCCTGGTCGGGGTTGAGCGTGGAATTGACGGTGCGCGAGATGGAGCGGATGGCCGATTCGGCCACGCTGGCGATCGTCTCTTCGGCAAAGCGCCGGCGTGTACTGGCCATGTCGTCCGGCACGTAGCCGGCCAGCACCAGAAGCTCCCGCGGGTCGACCTCAAGGCCCTTCGCCAGCGTTACAAGTGTCGCGACGGTTGGACTCTTGTAGTCTCCGCTCTCGAGCCGCGAAAGGTAGGACGGGGCCAGGCCGCAACGCGCGGCAAGCGCCGCCTTCGTGAGGCGACGCTGCTCGCGGAGTTGTCGGACGGCGTTGGCAAAGCCCATGTCGGGGACAGGCACTATAGCGAGCCCGCCAGTCGCATCCAAACAAGCCGGGGTGTTTCGTCCGCCAAACCTGTACCGGCCATGTGGCCCGCGGGCGCTGCGGCGCAGTGATGTGGATCGCGTGTGGTAAGCATGCGCGGCAGACGCGACAATCAGCGCCGCGAACAGCGCGGACCTGGGACAGAGAGGGAACGCAATGGCGGACATCGTTCGACAAGCCGACGTCGTGTGGCGCGGAGACTTGCTTCAAGGAACGGGGACGTTCGATGTGGGAAGCGGCGCCTTGACGGCGCAGGCCGTGAGTTGGCCCGCCCGCACTGAGGGCCCGGGCGGCAAGACCAGCCCCGAGGAACTGCTGGCCGCCTCGCACGCCAGCTGCTACGCCATGGCCTTCTCGCACACGCTGGCCGAGGCCGGACATCCGCCGGAAGAGCTGCGCGTGTCGGCGTCGGTGACGTTCGAGCCGCTGCCGGCCGGAGGCTTCAAGGTGGGCAGCAGTTCGCTGAGCGTGGAAGGCGTGGTCCCCGGACTGGACCAGGCGGGGTTCGCAGACCTGGCCGCGCAAGGCGAGGCCGGCTGCCCGATCTCCAACGCCATCCGCGGCAACGTGGATATCTCCGTCGAGGCCACCCTGGCGGGCTGAGATCCGATGAGCGACGGCCGCGCCGAGTTGACGCAGGCGCTGGAGACGCTGCTGCGCGCCATCGGCCCCCCGCCGGGCCCACCCGCAGAACTTCAGGCCGCGCTGCGCCACGTGGACGGGCTGACCCAGTCCCTGGGCCCTGACACCCCGCCCCAACTCCGCCACTTCCTCCAACGCCGCAGCTACGTCAAGGCCCTGGAGTACCTGCAAGGCGGCTAGGGCGCCGAGACTGAGGGAGTCGGGCGCACGTTCCGGTGTGCCCGGCCGGGAAGCCTGTTATCCGTGGCGTCCGTCGGTGCGTCGCGTGATTGACGACGCGGAGCGCGGCTGATAGAACAGTTCAACGGGTTCCAGGGCGGAAGACCCGCGCCCAAACTGGCCCAAGCCTGAGTTGAGACGGGCGGACCTCAACGCTGGCGTTCTGATAGGGGAACCGAATGTCCGCCGAAACGACCGCCGAAGCCCTCACCCGCGCCGAGTTGCGTGAGGAGTTGGATCGTAGCCTTACGCACTACGCGACCAAGGCTGACCTTAAGGACCTCGAGCTTCAGCTGACTACAGCGATCAGCGCGGTCCAGATCCGCCTGATGATGTGGACGCTGTTCCTGGTGAGCGTTGCCACCGGCGTCCTGATCGCGGTCGACAAGCTGACAGGACCCGTGACCGGCGGCTGAGCGGCGGCTCCGGCGGGCCAATCGGCTACTGCGCGGAATGGACCTCCGAGCCAGGTCGGGTCAGCTAGCGCACGTCGGCGGCGATTTGGTCGACGAGGCGCATGGTCTTGGCGGCCTCGGCGAAGTTGGTGAGGGGTTGGGTGCCGGCCTGGATGCATTTCATGAAGTGCCGGCTCTCCGCATGGAAGCCCGAGACGCGGTGCCGGACGTCGCCATCCAGGTCCGCTCCGCGTACGACCTCGGGCGTGGTCGAGTCGTCGCGATAGATCATGCCCTCGACGCCGTCCTCCCAGTAGGCGGAGACGTCGCCGCCGTGGATTTCGAAAGTGTGGCGGCGGGCGCCGGCCCGGCGGCTGGCCAGCAGGACGCCCGAGCAGCCGGTGGAGAACTCGATTAGCGCGGCATGCACGTTCATGTAGGGACGGCCGAGGGCGCGGGTGTGGGCGTTTACCTCCACCACCTCGCCGCCGGCCAGGAAGCGCAGCGCGTCGACGGCGTGGACGATGTCCGAGTTCAGGTGGCTGACGGAGCCCCGGTAGAAGCCGTACTGGTCGGGCCACGTGTCGAACTTGTGGAACCGCGCGGCGGCCATGTGGATGGGTCCCGCGGCCTCCACGACCGACTTGCAGTGGCGGAGCAGGGGGATGAAGCGGCGGTTGAAGCCGGTCATCGTCAGACAGTTGTGCTGTTCGGCGTACCAGGCAAAGGCCTCGGTCTCGTAGGTGGAGACGCCGGGCGGCTTTTCGATGAAGACGTGCT
>JAPOXI010000121.1 GCA_026707185.1 Chloroflexota bacterium | reverse complement strand
GTCGGTACGATGATGGCCAACGACGTCCCGTGCGCACGGTGTTGTGACATCCCAAGCAGGCCAACCATGAGCGGAATCAGGATGATCCCGCCACCCACTCCGATCAGCCCGCTGACCACGCCCCCGGCCAGGCCGATCCCGATCAGCACCAGTACCGGCGCCTGCCGTTCGGTTGTCGTCGCCGCGCGTTCCATCGACGGAGTATATGGACCCCACCCAACATCGCGTCCCAAACAGCCCTCACATGACTGACCTGCGACTCGCCGCCGAGCTCTTCACCGGCGCACCCCAATCGCTCCTCGACCGCGAGTGGCTGGTCACCAACGGCCTGGGCGGCTTCGCCTCCGGAACCCTCGCCGGAACCGCCACCCGCCGCTACCACGGCCTCCTCGTCGCCGCCGACCCGCCCCCCAACGCCCGCTGGGTCCTGGTATCCGGCGCCGACGAGTTCATCCAGTGCGGCAACGATCCCGAAGTCCCGCTCAGCACCCAGGAGTACGAAGGCGGCGTGCTCCACCCCAGGGGCTACGCCCACGTCAGCGCCTTCGCCGTTCGTGGTCAGCGCCCATGCTGGCGCTTCGACACCAACGTCGGGGAAATCGAGAAGACCATCTGGATGGAGCGTGGACGCAGTCGCACCTTCGTGCGCTACACCAACCACGCCCGCCGAAACCTGTCAGTCCGCGTTCGGCCCTTCGTGACGCTCCGTTGGTTTCATGCCCTGCGTCGCGGTGACGACCCTGCCTTCGAGGCGCTCCAGACTGGACCCGGTTCCGTATCAGTGCGGGGACCCGGCGACGCTCCCTGCGTCCATCTCGGTGGCAGCGGCTGGCGGTTTGAGCCGCGTCCGGACTGGTACTGGAATTTCCATCGCCGGGTCGAGCAGGCCCGCGGCTTCGACGACACCGAGGACGCCTTTGCTCCGGGCGATCTTGTAGCCGAGGTGGTGCCCGGACAGTCCGTGACCATGCAACTCGCTGCTGACGAACTCCAGTCCGCCGCCGAGGTCGATGCTTCGCTGGCCAGGTTCGACGCGCGGACGTCCTCGCTGGCCGCTTCGGCGGCCGATCCCCTGGAGCAACGCCTGCGCCTGGCCGCGGACCAGACCCTCGTACATCGAGGGCCCTCGCTTCCCGGCTTTGCTCCAGAGCCCAACACGGTCATCGCCGGCTACCCCTGGTTCGGCGATTGGGGCCGCGACACCCTCATCGCGTTGCCCGGTCTTTGCCTGGAAACCGGCCGCGCCTCCATTGCCAAGACGATCCTGCTCAATTACGCACAAAACATCGACCAGGGCATGGTGCCTAACCGCTGGCCTGACGCCGGCGATGAGCCCGAGTACCACTCCTTTGATGCCGCGCTCTGGTTCGTGTACGCCCTGGCCGCCTACGTGCGAGCCACCGACGACGTCGAAGTCCTAGACGTGCTGGCCACCGCGCTGCTGGAAGTCATCGAGTGGCATATCCGCGGCACCCGCCACGGCATCCACATGGATCCCGCGGACGGGTTGTTGACTGGCGGGGAGGACGGGCTGCAGTTGACCTGGATGGACGCCAAGTTCGAGGACTGGGTTGTAACGCCCCGTCGCGGCAAGCCGGTGGAGATCAACGCCCTCTGGTATGCCGCCCTCAAGTTTGCCGACCAGTCATTCAAGCGCATCGGCTGGCGCGGCTCCTACGACGCTGGCGTACTTGCCCTGGTCGAGGACTCATTTGCGACACGCTTCTGGAATCCCGAAACCGGCGGCCTTTTTGATGTCGTGGACGGGCCTGATGGCTCGGACCCCTCCATTCGACCGAACCAGGTGATCGCCGTGGCGGTCGCGGGCGACCTGCTGTCGCCGCAACAGCGCGCCTCGGTCCTGGCGCAGGCCCGTGATGCGTTGCTGACGCCGGTAGGGCTGCGTTCGCTGGCGCCCTGTGATCCCGCCTATTGCGCACATTACGGCGGTGGTCCCCGCGAGCGCGACGGCGCGTACCACCAGGGTCCCGTCTGGAGTTGGCTGCTCGGCCTGTACATCCAGGCCAGCCTCGAGGCCGGGGCCCCGGCCGACGAACTCCGCGGCATACGCGAGGCCATGTTGGCGCACTTGCACGACGGCGTGGTGGGCGCCGTCAGCGAGCTCTTCCAGCCAGAAACCCCCTTCGCCCCGGAGGGGGCGCCGGCCCAGGCCTGGGGCGCCGCCGAGTGGTTGCGGGGCCTGCGCCTGCTGCGAGCCGCCAATGGCCGCTGACCCCGTCGCGGATTGGGCGCCGCCCCCGGGCCGACACATCCAGGTTCCCGCCGGCGACTGCTTCGTCCGAGAGGCCGGGCACGGCCGGCCAACCATCGTTCTGCTGCACGGTCTCCCGGACGACTCCCGCATCTACGGCTGCCTCCAACCCAGGCTCGCCGCCGCCCATCGCACCGCTGCCCCTGACTTCCTCGGTTGGGGATCCTCCCAGCCGAATGACGGGCTCTCGCTCGGTTTCGACATGCTGGACCGAACGCTTGCGCAGATCCTCGATGCGCTCGAACTGGAGCGCGTCGTCCTGGTGGCGCACGACATGTCCGGCCCCGCGGCCATCCGCTGGACCGCCGCGCATCCTGAGCGGGCGCATGCCCTGGTGCTGCTCAACACCTACTACGGCTGGAACTCCGCGCGCATGCCGTTTGCTCTCAAGCTGCTCCACCTGCCCTACGTCGGACGCCTGGTCCGGCGCTTTCTCGATATCGGCCGAACCGGCTTGTCGTGGCACGTCTACCGCTGGCAAGTCGGTCAGGTCTTGCCCGGCTGGACTGCGGACTTCGATCGTTTGCTACGGATCTTTCACAGCGTCTTCCGCCATTCACCGACGGCCCGACGGGCCTTTCACACCGTCAACGACGAAATCGTGGACCAGATCGACGCTAACCAACGCAGCCTGGAAACGCTCACCGCGTTGACAACGCCCACCCTTATCCTCTGGGGCGCGCGCGATCCCTACCTCAAACCCGCCGTGGCCCGCCAGTTCCACAGGCTCTTGCCAAGCTCCGAACTACACATGGTGGCCCGCGCCGGCCACTTTGTTCAGCTGCAGGCACCCGAGGAGCTTGCTGACCGGATCCTGAACTTTGTACGCGCGGCGGAGGTCTAACGCAAAGGCCGATGCCTCGGTGGATGCCGGCTGGAACGCGCGGCATTGGTTCCGCCGCGCCGCAACTTCCGCGTCTCCGCCTTCGCGTCATCCCGCGGCCTCGCCCGCACCCCCGTTACTGCCCGCACCCCACCTACAATTGCGGCCTTTTCCTCATCCGTCAGCGTCTCCCACCGGTAGTTGTGATCCGACTTCCGAATGAACTCCAACAGCCGGTCTCGAAGCGCTGACCATCCGCGCTTCTGCCGCGCTCGCAGCGCCGCAAATCCGGGACGCCGCCGCAGCGCCGCCCGCGCATGCGGCAGGCAGAGTGGGTCGCCCTCCGCTAGCGCCTGATCCAGGTCGCGTTGATCGCCGTGCTGCGTCAACACGTCTAGCGCCCGGCCGGCCGCGGCTTCCTCCGCCTCGCACACCGGACACGTCGACGGATTCCTCGGTCTCCGCGAGCGCGTCATCGCCAGCCCGCGCAGCCTCGCTCGCATCCCGGTTGAACCGACGCGAACGTCCGACTCCGTGCCATCAAGCTCCTTGACCAACGTATTCAGGATGTCCCGGTACGTAATGGCCACGGCCAGCGCGTCCAGCTTCTCCAGGAAGTGCCCAGAGTGCACTTCGCAGAACCCACGCGCCTCCCTGATATTGGCTCGCAGTTCCACGTCGTTGACGTGCTCATAGATATACGAACCCAGAAAGCGATCTGACCGGCGCGTGGCTAGCCGGCAGATCGCACACCCTGGCCGCCCCAACGCGTCCACCAGATCCTCAAACGTCGCTTCCGTGCTCACCGAGGCTCGTCATTCAGCGGCATTTCTATGCAAGGTGCCACAACGTCGCCGGGGATCGCCGTGCCGGCGTCCGTATACTCTGCCCGCTCGCCCCCGGAACCGTTGCCATGTCCACGCACTCGATTGCTGTAGTTCCCGGCGACGGGATCGGTGTCGAGGTCATTCGCGAAGGCCGCCTCACCCTCGAAACGCTCAGTGAGGTCACCGGCGACCTGATCCTGGAATTCGAGGACTTCCCCTGGGGCTGCCAGTACTACCTCGACCACGGCGAGATGATGCCCTCCGACGCCCTCAAGACGCTGGAGCAGTTCGACGCCATCTATTTCGGCGCCTGCGGCTTTCCCAGCGTTCCGGACCCCATCTCCCAGCGCGAGATGATCCTGCTGATCCGTCAGAGTTTTCAGCAGTATGCCAACATCCGTCCGGTCCGCATCTGGCCTGGCGTCTCCAGCCCGCTCGCGGCCGACCGGCTGGAGGGGATCGACTTCATCTGCGTCCGCGAGAACTCCGAGGGCGAATACGCCGGCACTGGCGGGCGCGTGCACCAGGCGACGCCCTACGAAGTCGCGCTACAGACAACCGTGTTTACGCGGGTGGGCGTGGAGCGAGTGATCCGGCACGCCTTCGAACTCACCGAGCGCTTGGGGCGCAGACACGTCACCAACGTCACGAAGTCCAACGCCCTGCAGTACGCGCCGGTTTTCTGGGACGAGGTCTTCGACGAGGTTGCGCGCGAATATCCCGCAATCACCACCGACCGCAACCTGGTCGACGCCTGCGCCGCTCGGATGGTGGGCAATCCTCAAACTTTGGACGTGCTGGTTGCCTCCAACCTCTTTGGCGACATCCTGTCCGATATCGGCGGCGCGCTGATGGGCAGCCTGGGCGTGCCGCCCAGCGCCAACCTCAGCCCGGGCACCGGCTACCCGCCGATGTTCGAACCGGTCCACGGCTCCGCGCCCGACATCGCTGGCCAGGAGATTGCCAACCCCCTCGCATCCATCTGGTCGGCGGCAATGATGGTGGAAGACTTCGGAAATCAGGATGCCGCCAACCTGCTGCTGGATGCCCTGGCGGACGTGACGGGTTCCGGGGTACTCACCGTTGATCTGGGTGGCACAGCCTCCACGGGCGAGTTCGGCGATGCGGTGCGCGCCGCGCTCAGAGCCCGGGCATCTTGAGCCAAGCCCTTGTCGTGGTGTCCCGGCCTCCCTACGATTGAGCGCCTAGGCTCCTGATTGTCGGCCGCCATCGGCCGACCTGATCCTTCATGTTCGGCATAGGCGTCGCCGAGTTTTTTGCCGTTCTGGTCCTTGCGCTCATCGTGCTTGGCCCGGAGCGGCTGCCGCGCGCCATGCGCACGCTGGGCCGCTGGGTGCGGCAACTGCGCCAAATGACGCGCGAGTTTCGCAAGGAATTCGCAGAAGAATTCTCAATCCTCTACGAGGAAATGGACGTCCTGCGCCAGGAAGCCGAGAACACGCGCCAGGAACTGGCCGACATTCGCTCAGAGCTCTCGGACACGCTGCAGGGTGCGGCGGACGACGTTAACGTGGCCGGGCAGGGCATCGCGGACGACCTGCGCGGCGCGGTCAGCGCCGGTCAGGCTGGGGCTGAGAATTCGCCGGGAGCTTCCGGGTCGTCGGCCGGCGCCACCTCCGCACCGGGCCTGCCGGCGCCCGATGCCAATGCCTCGGCGACGCCAGCGTCGCCGGCGCTCCCGGCGCCAACGCCGGCGACCACGTCGACGACGTCTGAGCCTCTGCCGGCAGCGGACGCCATGGCGCTGGCCATCCAGGACACGTTTGCCGCTTCAACCAATGGCCATGCCGGCGAGATGCCGCCGGTCGCCGCGGTCGAAGCTCCGCCAGAGCCTGCGCCTTTGGCCGAACCGGTGACACCACAGCCGACCGGTCAGGGATTGTCGGCCTATGCACCGGACGTAAACGGTCCGACCGAATCGGGCGCACCGGCGGGGCCGCCGTCGGTGGCCGCGCCCGAGCCGACCGCCGCAGCGGTGGCCACCACGCCCGACGAGCCCGCGGCGCCCGCGGCGGCACTTGGCCCCCCCACTCCTGGCCTGCAGAACCAGATGGGCGGCTTTATGCGGCTGATGGTGATGCAGGCGATCGAGGCCGATCCCGACTTTGCCGAGCAGGCCGAGGCCGCCCTCAGGAGCCAGGCCCGCGCTGACGCCGAAAGCCTGGGTGACCTGGAAGATCCCGAGCCGGTCGATATCGCTCACGCCTGGGCGGCTCGCCGTCGCCACCTGGTCCCGCACGACGCCGTTGAAGTGGATCAGCGCGCCGAATCTTCAGCCGTGATCGAGTTTGGAACGTGTCCCTATGGCCTGACGCCGGGCAAGGACCATCCGGTCTGCAGCGTCAGCAACGTTTACGACGACGAGTTCTTCAAGCGGTTCGACATGAAGGCCACGTACACCACCCGCATGAGCGATGGCGCCGACCGCTGCCAGCTCATCATCCTGACCCATGCCCGCATGCGGCAGTTCGGGCTGAAGATCGACGACGACACGAGTGACCGGGACGAAGCAACCGCCGAGCACGAGGCCGTGTTGTAGCGGAACGTGATGAGACGAGGCTGGCCTTCAGGCCCCGCGTTGACTGTGGCTTGGCTCCATCGACTGGTCGTGAATCATGGCTAGCAACCGGCGCGCGATGGGCCGCCGAACACTTGGGGTTGCTCTGGCTGCCGCACTCCTCGTTGCCTGCGGCGAATCGGCGCCAGCGCCGAGCGGTGTGTCGGTTGATCCGTCGGACGCCGAGCGTCGGGTGTACATGGACACGGTCGCAGGAATCCTGACTGACGAACGTGCTGCGTTCGACGATTTTTTCGGTCCCGAGGCCGACGCCTGGGCCACGCTTGAGGGAATGGCCGGGTCCGAGGAACGGACGATTGCATTCCACAACGTCATGATTGACGCCCAGGCACGCGCGGCGGAACTGGAAGCCCCGGCACTGGCCACGCTCTTTCACGGGACGTTCCTCGAACACTTCGACCGCTTCGTTGGGGACGCGGAAGCCATTCGCGATGCCATCCGCTCCGGTCAGGCAGATCGCGCCCTACAGATTTATCAGCGGCTCCGCCGCGGAGCGTTTGAGCGCCTGGACTTCCTCGCCGACCGGCTGGCGCTCATCGACGGCTGAGCCGCCAGCCGGTTGGCGTGGATTCCGCCGCAGTAGTACGACCTCCACGGCCGGTCGAAGCTACGAATCCGGTTTTTGGCTGGACCGATACCTGTCGCGAAGGCGGGTCCGACGCTGCTCACGGCTAGGAGCCTCATCGGAGTGGCCGTTGCGCCCATTCGAGCCGTTGCCGTTCCCGCCGTAGGTGTACGGCTGTGGCTCGGCGTCGGCGCTAACCAGCACGCCGCCTTCGGGCAGCGCCTTGAGCCGGTTGCCCTCGGCGATCTGCTCGTCCCAGCGCTGCACCATGTCCTCGACATCCTGGCCGTCTACTTCGTCGTTCGCAATCAACTCCTGCGCCAGTTCATGCACTGCGCCCGAGTATTCGGAAAGCAGACCCTTGACCTTGCGGTATTCCTGCTCCAGCACCTGGTCGATCTTGCGCTTCATGCGCGGATCGTTGGCGTCCACCATTGGGCCGAATGGCAGGGACGAATAGAAGCTGCCGTCCATGCCCCAGAAGCTAAGCATCTGGAAGGCCAGGTGCGTGGCACCGGCAAAGTCGGACGTGACGCCCAACGTCTGCGACCCCAGGAACAGTTCTTCGGCCGCGCGGCTGGCCAGGCTTACCTGAATGCTGGCCAGCAACTCTTCGCGAATGAGGACGCGCTTTTCCTCCACCGGCTTCCAGGCCGCCAGGCCCAGGGCGTCGCCGTGACGAATGATCGTCACCTTAGTCAGGCGTTCCCAGTCCTTGAGCTTCACCTGTGCGATGGCGTGACCGGCTTCGTGGTAGGCCAGCCGCCGCCGGTCCTCCTCGGTCAGCCCGCGAATCGGTTCGCGCAGTCCCCACTCGTGATTCTCACGAGCGCGCGTGAAGTCGTCGTAGCTGATCGCGTCGCGACCGTCGAAGTGCGCGTGAATTACCGCTTCGTTGATCACGAACTTAATTGCCACGGGCGTGTAGAGGATGGTGTCGTTCGCCATGCGTTCGACCGGCATGTCCTCGTGCCGAACCTTGGCCAGGTAGTACTCGATGATGTCCTTGCGCCCATCCAGATCCGGAAGGTCCACGTGGATTTTGCGGTCGAACCGGCCAGGGCGCAGAAGCGCGTGATCCAGCGCAGACGCCAGGTTGGTGGCGCCCATCGTCAGCACGATCGGCGGCATGGCTCGGGTCTTGCGTAGACCAAGCGTTCGGAGCAATCGCGAAACCCAGCCGTTGTCAAAGTTCGGCGGGTCCATTTGCAGCAGCAATTCGTTCAACAGGCCAAAGCCCGCGCCGCCGCCGAACAAGCCGCCCATCATCATCCCGCCGCCCGTCTGTCCGGCGCGGGCCATGCCGATGGCGTCGATTTCGTCGATGAAGATGATGGCGGCACCGTACTTGCGCGCCATCTTGCGAGCCTTGCCGTAGAGCATCCGCACCCGCAAGTTGCCGATGCCCATGAACATGTTCTGGAACCCCGGCGCGGAGGCGTAGGCGAATGGGATACTCGCCTCGTTCGCAATCACCTGCGCCAGGTAGCTCTTGCCGGTGCCCGGCGGGCCTTCCAGCAGCACGCCGCGGGTAATCTCACCGCCCATGCGCTTGAAGGCTTTCGCGCCTTGCAGCAGCCGCACCACGCGCCGCGCCACTTCCAGCACCTGGTCGTTGCCGCGGTAGTCGGTGAAATACACCCCCGTCTCGCCGGGCTGCACCCAGTAGACGCGGCCGCGGCCCAGAATGTAGAAGAGCGCGCCGAACTGGACGACCATGAACGTCATGGCGAACAGCAGTTGGAAGAGGAAGGCCAGAATGCCCAGCGTGATTTCCGAGGCGTTTGTAAGGCCAAAAATCAGTAGGCCGGTGAGCCCGAGATAGATGAAAATCGCGCGCCAGTGCTCGCGCACGAACGTAAGTGGACTGCGGCGCATATGCGCTTCACGCCGCAAGTCGGAGCTCATGACGTCAGAGTCTATGGAGGCCATTGCCACACCTCAGTTCCGGGACATTTGTTCCCGGCGGGCGCCGGACACCCGGCAAGCCGCCCGCGGGGAGTATTGAAGTATAGCTGCGACGCAGGGGCCGTAAGGTGTCGAACATTACTCCCGGACGAGATATACAACCGTGATGTCGCGCATCGACGCGGTCACTGCGCGCCTCGATCGGCTGCCGGTTCTCGCCGCGCTTGGATTGGCGGCTCTGGCGGTTGCGCTAACGCTGCGTTCGCTTGAGGGCAAGACGTTTCTGTACGGCGATCTCCAGCACTTCTTCGCGTTCGCGGAGGTCCTCTACACACCCGACCACTTCAACTACTACGCCAGCGTGTCGGACCAGACCTTCGCCTACGCGCATCTTCCGCTCTTTCCCATGCTGCTGGCCCCGTTGCAGCGCGTGTTCGACGCACAGGGCTGGGACCGAATTCTGGCGGTCAAGGTCATCGTGCACGTTTTCGAGGTCGCAACGGCCTGGCTCTTCATACTCCTGGCCCACAAGCAAGGGTTGTCCCGGCCGTTGTCGCTAGGCATTGGCGTTCTCTGGTTGTTCACGCCCTGGGTTTTTGAGGCGGGAGCCCTGAACGGCCATGCCTCGGCTGTTGCGGCGTTTTTTTTGGTGGCCGCGGTACTCAGACTCGCGATTCCCTGGCAGGCGGGTGCGCTGTTGGGCCTGGGCATTGTGACGCGGTCCGAATTTGCTCTGCCGGCCCTGGTGCTTACCGGTTACTACGCCCGCCGAGGGCCTCGGCCGCTTGCCGCCTACGCGACCGGCGCGGTGGCGATCGGTGCCCTGATCGTCGGACCGTATCTGATTCGAGATGCCGCCGCGGTGCATTGGGCCGTCGTCGGACACCTGCAAGACCGAGGCGACGGACTACCAGTCTTCTGGGGATTCACACGCGCATTCGGAGTCGAGATGCCCGACGGGCTTCGAGGGCCGCAGGATTGGCCGATGCTATTGGTCCTGACGTCGGCGCCGCTGGTTGGCTGGCTGAGTCGTGATGCTCGCTGGGGCATGTTCCGCGTGTCGATGGCCTATGCGTTCGCGCTGCTGCTCGGCCACGGTCGCTACTACGTTCTTCCACTTACGACCGGCCTGATCCTTGCTGCCCGACCTCGGGTCGCTGCCTGGATCATCCCTGTCTATCTTGTGGAGTTCGTGCTGCCCCTCACGCGCCCTATTCTCTGGATAGTACGCACGCTCGCCTCGCTCGCGCTGGCAACGTGGCCGCTGATCAGGCTCCTCTCCAGGCGAGTCCGCGATCCGCTCGAACGTGCCGAAGCTGCCGGTTCGGCGACGGACAGCTAGCCGCAGCCGCCGGTCCGCCTGTCGCCCACGTCCCGAAGCCCTGCAATCTATGCGGCTAACAAACCAGAGCCGGTAGCTCAGTGAGGCTGGCGATTACGGCATCCGGACGAATGTCGCCAGCGGGTGGGGTGCCGTCTCGGTTGAGCCAGATGGCGTGGACGCCGGTGTTGAGGGCGCCGGCGATGTCAGAGTTAGGGTTGTCGCCGACCATGGCGGCGTGGGCAGGGTTGCAGTTGAGCTGCCGGAGGGCTCGTTGCATGGGGGCCGGGTGGGGTTTGCCGATGCCGAGTTCGCCGGAGACGACGATGGACTGGAAGTAGGGGCGGACGCCCGAGGCGTCGATCTTGAAGTGCTGAAGGTCGGGAGCGCCGTTGGTGACGAGGGCGAGGGGGAGGCGCTGGGCGAATTCGGGCAGGAGTTGGGCGGCGTCGGGGAACATGACGTTGCGGCGGCGGCGTTTGCGGCGGAAGCGGTCGGCGAGGTGTTCGGCGAAGGCGGGGTCGTGGACGCCGTGTTGGGCGAGGGCGCGGGTCCAAGCCTGGCGGCGGTAGGCCGGGGCCCAGGCGTGGAGGCGCCGGAGCTCGGGGGCGTCGCCGGTGAACTCGGCCCAGAGGCCTTCCCAGGAGCTGATGCCGATGGACTGGCAGTAGGCCGCGTGGTCGGAAGCGCGCCAGAGCTGGCGGGCGCAGGCGCCGACTGAGCGGGCGACGGCGGCTGGGTCGAGGTCGTAGCGGTCGGCAACCGGGGCGCAGGCGGCGAGGAAGGCGGCTACGGAGGCGCTTTCGTCAGGGATGAGGGTGTCGTCGAGGTCGAGGAGGAGGGCGCGGAGGTGCATGGAGGGCATGGTCACATAGGCGGGCTGGGACTCATGAGCTGTGTCAGAATCGAGTGCTGACGAATGGGCGGGGTGGGAGCACAGGAGCTCCCACGCGAAGGAGCCGACCCTTGGCCTTTGCAACCGCCGACGAACGCCTCACCCAGCTTGAAGCGGAGATGGCGTCGATCAACACGCAGCTCGTTCAGATTGCTGCGCTTTTGCAATCCCTCGATCAGCGTGTGTTGTACGTGGACACGCGGATATCGTCGCTCGATCAGCGCATGAGCACGTTCGACGCGAGACTGTCGCGGGTTGAGCAGGACGTGCATACGTTGCGAACGCGTTCGGACCGTGGGGCGCCGGTGGGGTTCGAGCGAGGGGGAGGGCCGTCAGGTTCGTAGGGTAGATTGTCGAGTGGCAGTTCTACCCTTGGGGGAACCGGTGAGCCTGAACATCAAGAACGAAGAGACGTGTCGACTGGCCAGCGAGCTGGCGGAGCTCACCGGCGAGACCAAGACCGGCGCGATAACGGTGGCGCTGCGGGAGCGGTTGGAGCGCGAGCAGCGGGAACGGAGCGTGGAGGCGCGTCTCCGCAAGATGCGTGCAATTTCCAGGCGGTGCGCCAGCCTGCTACGGGACGGACCGTCGGCCGAAGAGCATGGCGACTACTTGTACGACGAGTGCGGACTGCCCAAGTGATCGTGGATACGTCGGCGGTCTTGGCAATTCTCTTTGGAGAAGAGGAAGCGGAGCAGTTCGACGAAGCTATCGCCAGGGCGGGGAGGCGCCGTATGTCGGCCGGTAATCTGCTGGAGTCAGCCATCGTCCTCGAAAGTCGTCGCGGCGCTGCGGCCGAGCATGAGCTGGACGCCTACTTGCGAGTCGCGGAAATCGACGTCGTGCCCGTCACGGTTGCTCACGCACAGGCCGCGAGACGGGCGTGGCGGCGATTCGGCAGGGGCAACCACCCGGCCAGGCTGAACTTTGGGGACTGCTTTGCCTATGCGCTGGCGGAGTCGACGGGGGAGCCGCTGCTGTTCAAGGGTGGGGACTTTGCGTTGACGGATATCGAGGTCGCCTAGCCCTCTACGATTCGCCGGGTCTTGACGAGTGGGGAGTTGGTGGCGAGTATCGGGCGGTAAGGAGGGGATTCCATGGCACAGGCTGTCCTTGACGCGCCGGCGGCTGCGGAGGCCGCGAACGGCCGTACCTCGCTGACTGTTATCGACTGCGACGTTCATCCGTACCCGAACACGATTCACGACCTGACGCCGTTCATGTCGGACCGGTGGGTGCAGTACATCAAGCAGTCCGGTTTTGCCGCGCCGCCGGGCACGCAGTACCCGAAGGGCTACGAGAATGCCGCGCGGCGGGATGCTTGGCCGCCCAACGGGCAGAAGCCCGGTTCGGATCCCGATTTCGTGCGCGAGCAGCTGCTGGACGAGTGGGACATGCAGTTCGGGATCCTGACGCCGCTGTACGCGGCGGGTCACGTGCATAACGACGACTTCAGCATTGCGCTGGCGCGGGCGGTGAACGAGTGGCAGCGCCACGTGTGGCTGGACAGCGACGAGCGCTGGCGGAGCTCCATCACGGTCACGCCGCAGATTCCGGAGGCGGCGGCGGAGGAGATTCGGCGTTGCGGCAAGGACGGGCGGTTCGTGCAGGTGATTCTGACGGTTCGCGGCAACGCACCGTACGGGAAGCGGCACTACTACCCGCTGTTCGAGGCGGCCGCCGATATGGACCTGCCGGTTGGAGTTCACTTTGGCGGGTGGGGGAACCACCCGATTACGGCGACCGGCTGGCCGTCGTACTACCTGGAAGACCACACGGGGATGACGCAGGCGTTCGAGGCGCAGGTGCTGAGCCTGGTGTCGGAGGGCATCTTCGAGCGGCTGCCGAACCTGCGGATCGCGCTGATCGAGGGTGGGTTCTCGTGGATGCCGCCGCTGATGTGGCGGTTCGACAAGAACTACAAAGGGCTGAAAGAGGAAGTGCCGTGGCTGCGCAAGCTGCCGAGCGAGTACATCCTGGAGCATTTCCGGATGACGACGCAGCCGATGGACGAGCCGCCGAACCCGCAGCACCTGCTGCAGATCTTCGACATGATCGGGCGAGACGACTTCCTGATGTTCGCCACCGATTACCCGCACTGGGATTTCGACGCGCCGGATCGCGCGCTGCCGTCGGTGGTGCGGGGCGAGCTGCGGCAGAAGATCATGGCCGGGAACGCCACGGCGTTTTACGACTTCGAGCGTGCATGACGTAGGGGCGGTGGCCGACTTCGACGTCGGCCAGCCCACGCGCGTCGAGATCGAGGGCCGCGGCTTTGTGGTTGTGAATTCGGGCGCGGTGTTCTACGCCGCCCGCGACGTCTGCGCGCACCAGGGCGCGCGGCTGTCGTCCGGTCGGTGCAAGGGCAACGTCCACGCCGAGACCGTGGGCGGTCACATCGAATACCAGACGGACGAACGGACGTTGCTGCAATGCCCGTGGCACGGCTGGATTTTCGACATGGCCACGGGACGTGCGCTGGCCGACCCGGACCGGGCGCGGGTGCGGGTGTATCCGGTGCAGGTGGCGGACGGCCGCGTGTTCCTGGACCTGGCGTAGTTCGAGCGTGTCCGCCGTAGAAGGCGGTTTGGACGGTCTGGTCCACTGTATTCACGCCTCGCGGACGGCGGCGACGCTGGTGTTGGCGGGGGGTGGGACGGGGGCGATTCCGTTGTTGCTGCGACGGCCGGGTGGGTCGCGCACGGTGCTGGATGTTGCCGTGCCGTATGGACCGGCGGCGGTGGCCGACTACCTGGGCGAGGCGCCTTCGCAGGCGTGCTCGGCCGAGACGTCCCAACTCCTGGCGCGGCGGGCTTTCGGGCGGGCCGTGGAACTACGACCGGATGCCTCCATCCCGGTGGTTGGGTTGGGGGGTACGGCGGCGCTGGCTACGGACCGGGTGCGGCGGGGAGAGGACCGTCTGCACGCGGCAGCATTCGACGGGTCGCGAACCCTTGCGCTCGAGTTGCCGTTCTCGTCCCGGCACGCCAATCGGCAGGCGCAGGAGACCGTCGCCGAACGAGCAATCGTGGCGCTGCTGGCTGACGCGGCTGGGGTGGCCCCGTGGCGCGAACTGGCCGGGTCCCAGCTTGGTTCCGCTAGGCGCAGAGTCGAGTTCGAAGATGACGAATTGGCGGTCGTCCAAGAGGGCAGGCAGCCATGGATAACGTCCTATCCCGACGGGCGGCGGCGTCCGGGCGGGTGGATTCCGACGGCGCTGGTGCCGGGGTCGTTCAATCCGTGGCATCAGGCGCACCAAGCGTTGTGGGAGGCGGCGCGGCGGCGGTTCGGCGATCCGGTTGCATACGAACTGTCGATTACCAACGTGGACAAGCCGCCGCTACCCACTGGCAAGGCGCTGCGTCGAGCCGCACAGTTTCGTGGTCGCGCTCGCCTGGTGCTTACGGCCGCCCCGACGTTTGTGGAAAAGGCCCGGCTGATGCCGGGCGCGGCGTTTGTGGTTGGCGCCGACACGGCGCGTCGAGTCGTGGAGCCAGTCTATTACGGCGGCGAGCCGGCCATGCGCGCGGCGTTGCGAGAACTTCGGTCGCTGGGCGCTCGGTTTGTGGTGGCCGGTCGCCTGGAGCACGGCCGCTTTCTGCAGCTGCGCGACCTGCGGTTGCCTCCCGAAGCCACCGGGCTTTTCGAAGCGATACCGGCCGCGGAGCTTCGAGTGGACGTTTCGTCAACCGAGCTGCGCCGGGGGCGCACGGCCCCTGGATGAGCCAATCCGCCCCGCTTGCGTCGGCGGTCGTCTACCATCGACGCACGTCACCCAATCTCCGAAACGAGCACGGTGTCGGTACCCGCCCCGCCCGAGGCCTCG
>JAPOXI010000115.1 GCA_026707185.1 Chloroflexota bacterium | reverse complement strand
GGTAGGTGCCGGCGGCGTGCCAGGTCATGCGGATGAAGAGCGGGCCGTAGTGGCCATAGTCCGCCGGCCACCAATCCTGCGAGGTCGTCATGACCGCTTCGATGTCGCGCTTCAGCGCCTCGACGTCCAGCGACTCGACGGCCTCGCCGTAATCGAAATCGCCGCCCATCGGATCGGACAGGGAAGAATTCTGGCGGAGTGGCTTCAGGCTCAACTGCTCCGGCCACCAGTACTGGTTACTCGTCATGGCGCCCTTCTTCCCGGTCTGCCCCAGGGCCGCGAGGCCCGGCGGTCAAGCTATGTCGTCAGTATTCTAATCGCGACGAGGCTATGTGGTTCCGGCTGCCATGTGGCCCAGGCTGCGCGCAGCCTGGGATCCTCGGAGCACCCACGCCGGGCAACCCCATCCGCCTGTCGCAAAAACAGGCATTGAGCGCCGAACCTCTGGCCGGTCAGCGCATCCGCGGCCTGGAGGCTGAGGGGTACGCCCCTGCCGCCGGCGACCCTGCCGCTGGAATCTTTGATGCGATGATGCCGATATGCGAACGACCGTGACCATTGACGACGATGTCCTGGCCGTGGCGCGGGCGCTGGCTGCGCGCAAGCGAATCAGTCTCGGCAGCGCCTTGTCGGAGCTGGCGCGGCGCGGATTCAGCAACGATCCAGCCGGCATGGACGCCCGAGACGGCAGCCTGTTCGCCGTACCCCCCAACGCCAGACCCATCACCACCGAGGACGTGTACCGGGCGCTACGGGCCTGACCATGAGCGCGTTGCTCGATGTCAACGTCCTGCTAGCCCTGGCGTGGCCGAACCACGTGCATCACGAGGCTGCCAGGGCCCGGTTCGCGCAACCCGGCCAGTACGGCCGGGCAACGCGCTCCTCTACCGAGTCAAGGATCTAGGAGCCGCAGCACCTTCGGGCACCAGAGGCGACTTGCAAGGGTCTCCGTCCAGAGAGAGGGAAGCCGGGCCGCCCCAGGGACGCCGTAGTGACGAACGGGGCAAGCACGATGCACGGCGACACAGATGTCGTCCCATACCGACTCCGCGGGTTTACCT
This sequence comes from Chloroflexota bacterium, assembly GCA_026707185.1. The sequence goes on along the minus strand of JAPOXI010000115.1, from coordinate 14,199 downwards.
GCTGAACGGGTCAGCCAACCGATGTGCGGCCCGCGTGGGGCTCTTCGTGTCGACCGCTGGCGAGTGTTGGCCCTTTAGGATGGGCGTCTCCGCGCGGACCGGCGCACGTGCGCAAGCCGGCCACACGGGCCGCATCGGACCGGTCCGTGAGCTCGCGGAATAGGAGCATGCAGATGGCGAATAGCGTGGTGCATTGGGAAATCAACGCCAAGGACGGGCCGGCGATGCAGAAGTTCTACGGCGATCTCTTCGATTGGGAGATCAGCGTCGCCAACCCCATGGGCTACGGGGTGGTCAGCGCGCCCAGCGAAGGTCCTGGCATCGGCGGCGGCATCATGGGCATGGGGGATGTCGAGCCGCCGACCAGGGTCACGTTCTACGTGGGCGTGGACGACGTGACCGAGTACCTGGATAAAGCCGCGAGCATGGGCGGCAGTGTGATCATGCCGGAGATGGAGGTAATGGAAGACGTGGTCATCGGGATCTTCGCCGACCCCGAGGGCCAGGTGATTGGGTTGGTGAAAAACGTCCCGATGTAGGACACCGCGACGTGACACCCTCGAATTAGGAGCAGGGGCGGTTCGCTGACTACCCCAAGCGGAAGCAATGGTGTCGGAGCCGCCGGCTACCACCAGCGGCTGGAGCGGTTTGACCACGCGGTGAATTGAGAGCGGCTCCGCATGTGGCCCAGGCTGCGCGCAGCCTGGGATCCTCGGAGCACCCACGCCGGCTAGCCCACCCGGCCGCACCAGAGTCTCCCAATGAACGCCGTTCCGCTGGCCGATCAGCCTTGTGACCCAGGCTGCGCGCAGCCTGGGATCCTCGGAGCACCTACGCTGGGCAGCCCCGCCCGCCTGTAGCGCAGAAGTGCAATGAACGCCGAACCTCCAACCAGTAAGCCCGACTGGGCCGCGCTGAGTACCGGGAATCGCATCCGCAGCCTCGAGGTCGAGGGCTACGTCGCGCTGCCGGCCACGCTGGACACGGAGACCGTCGCCACGCTCAAGGCGCAGGCGGCGGCGTGGGACCCGACGCCGGTGCATTACAGCCCGCACCAGCGCACCCAATCCGACGTGCAGTTCGCGGGCGGGGCGGTGACGGAGCTGATCGCCCATCCGCCGGTGATCGAGTTCCTGCGGGCGGCGCTGGGACCCGACCTGGTGTTCATGCACGCCCACTACGCCATTTCGGCGCCCGGCCACCCCGGCATGAAGCTGCATACCGACTCGCACCCCTACGGCACCAGCGACTGGGGCTACGCCTTCAGCGCGCCGCGGCAGGTGCGGGTGCTGTATTACCTGGACGACCTGACGCCGGACGTTGCGCCGCTGCGGGTAATCCCGCGGTCGCACCTGTCCATGCACCCCGATGCCAACCCGTACAAGCGTTATCCCTCGCATCCCGACGAGGTCGTCATAACCGCGCCGGCAGGCACGGCGGTCGTCATCAACCTGGCCCTGTTCCACGCCAACGGCCCGAACACGGGCAGCCGGGCACGCGAGATGATCGCGATGTCCTACCGCCCCACCTGGTGCGGCCCAACCGTGCAGGACCTCGACCTCTGGCCGGACGAAGTACTCGCGAGCCTGCCGCCACAGGTGCGCGAGCTCTGCGGCGACCGCAACCAGCGCGCCACCCACGACCAGCCCGGCATGCCACCCATCGATCCCCGAACCAACGCCCCCGGCATCAGCCCCCGCCGCTGGAACAGCGCCTAAAGCCGAACCATCCGCCCACTTGCAGCCGACTCATAGGCCGCATGCACCACGCGCAACGCCGCCAGGGCTTCGGCACCGGTGATGGGCGGCGCCTCGCCCAGGCAGGCCCGCAGCGTGCGCTCGATCCACGGGGTGTAGTTCCGAAAGGACGGGCCGCTGTAGGCGATGCGGCGATCAGACATGCCGGCATGGTCCGGCGAGTTGGTTTGCCACTCCAGCATGTGTCGATCGGACTCGCCGAAACGCAGCCAGCCCTCGGATCCCCAGAGGCTCAGGTCGATCTGGTACGGCTTTTCCAGCAGGTAGCCGGAAACCAGCGAACCGTACGCGCCGTTGGCGAAGCGCAGGTTGACCAGCGCCAGGTCTTCGACGTCGATCGGCGCGCCGCCCACCACGCCTGTCATGGCCTGGACCTCCACCACCGGCGACTCGGTGATGTAGGTCATCATGTCGATCCAGTGGATGCCCAACCAGACCAGGTGCCCGCCGCCGGCTAGCGAGCGCTTGAACGTCCAGTCGCGTTGGCCGTGCGCGGGCCAGATGCGCGTCTGATCGGCGATCACCGCGCCCCGCAGCGCATAGGCCCGGCCCAGCGCGCCGCTGGCGAAGATGCGGCGGGCGTCCTGCACCCAGGGACTGAGGCGGCGAGCCAGCGGGACGATCAGGTGGCGGTCGTTCGCCTCGGCAAGGTCGACCAGTTCCGCGAACTGGTCCGGATGCGTGCAGGCGGGCTTCTCCACCATCACGTGGCAGCCCGCGTCGAGACAGCGACGCACGGCCGGCGGCGCGTGGGCGGCGATCAGCGAAACGATGGCCAGGTCCGGCGCGGCCTCGGCCAGCCCTTCGGACAGCTCGCGATAGGCGCCCAGCAACTTCGGCCCCAGCGTCTCGCGCGCTTCCGCGAAGGTGCCCCCGGATTCGTCAACGACGGTGACCGAGTCCACCAGGTCAAGATCGCGCAGGGCCTGAAGGAAAAACGCCCGGTGCCCCTGTTCGTCGGCCTCCATCACCAGCGCAACATGCATGCGACCTCCGAGCCTGACCTGGCGCGCGACGCTCCAGTCTAGGCAGCACTCGTCACATCGACGCGAGAGGGGCCGTTGCTAGACTGAAATCTCGCCCCCCGAGGTACCGCATGTCCGCGCGTCCCATCCTGTTGGTCACCGGCGGCGCCGGCTTTATTGGCGCCAATTTCGTGCATCACGCGCGGGCCGTGCGTCCCGACTGGGACGTGCGCGTGCTGGACGCCCTGACCTACGCGGGCGACCGTCGGCGGCTCGAGGGCGCCGGCTGTGACCTGATCGAGGGCGACATCGCCGAGACGGAAACCGCACAGGCCGCGCTGGAAGGTGCGACCTGGTTGGTGAACTTCGCCGCCGAGACGCACGTGGACCGCTCGCTGCTCGACGCCGAGCCGTTCCTGCGCACCAACGTCACCGGCACCTACCGGCTCTTCGAAGCGGCGCGGCAGGCGGGGGTGGCCAAGGCCGTGCACGTGAGCACCGACGAGGTCTACGGCGAAACGCGCGGCGCGGCCTTCCGGGAGACCGACCCACCGGCCCCGCGCAATCCCTACTCCGCCACCAAGGCCGCCGGCGACCTGATGGTGCTGGCCACCTGGCAGACCCACCAGTTCCCCGTGTGCATAACCCGCGGCGTCAACACCATCGGCCCCTGGCAGCACCCGGAGAAGGCCGTGCCGCTGTTCACCATCAACGCCATGCGCGGTCAGCCCCTGCCCCTCTACGGGCGCGGCGAACAGCAGCGGGACCGGCTGTACGTGGAGGACCACGCCAGCGCGATCCTGGCGGTGCTGGAGCGCGGGGAGCCCGGGGAGATATACAACATCGCGGCCGGCAACAACCGCGACAACCTGTCCGTGGCGCGGCGCATCTGCGAACACGTCGGAGCGCCGCAGGACCTGATCCACTTCGTGGAGGACCGCGCCGGCCACGACTGGAACTACGCGCTGGACAGCACCAAGCTCCGGTCGCTGGGCTGGTCGCGCCGCTACGACTTCGAGGCGGCCATGGACGCGACGGTGGACTGGTACCTGGAGGCGCAGGACTGGTGGGCGCCGATCCTGGGCGGCGAGTTTCAGGCCTATTACGAGCGCCAATACGGCGAACGGCTGGCCGGTGCGGAGGCCTTCCGCGGCTAGCGGGGCAGGACAGCCGTCTTCCGGCCGGGCGCGGCTCCCGCGCTACACCTGGCGGGAAGCTTGGCGCTGGATGCGCTGGGACGTCCCGACCCGGGTCGCCTTCCTGATTGGGGCCCCGCTGATCTGGATTGCGATTGCCGGCATCGACCCCTCGGCCATCGGACTCCAACTGGGCCTGGGCCTGCTGGACTGGCTCCTCATCGGCCTTTGGTCGATCGGCGTGATGCTGGTCACGTTGACCTATCGCCGCTGGCTCTGGCCGGTGCGGGTCGCGGGCGACCGCTCGGCACTGTTGCTGAACCTGCCGTTCTTCCTGGTCCTGAATCCGGTCGCCGAAGAACTGTTCTTCCGCGGCGCGGCGCTGTTCGGTCTGGCCAACCTGATCGGGATGCCCTGGTCGATCGTGGTGACGTCGCTGGTGTTCGGCCTGCACCACGGGCTGGACCGGCAGTTTCCGCGCTCGTTCCTGGTGCTGGGCACGCTGGGCGGCCTGCTGTTCGGGATCTCGGCGGCGCACTTCGAATCAGTGGCCCCGGCCATCGTCCTCCACGTCGCCGGCGACGCCGTGATCTTCGTGGCCGCCGCGCCGATCCTGGAACGCCTGGGCGTGGGTCTGCGGCTTCCGCTGCCGCCGGCGCCCGCGTCTGTTGTGAAGGCGTCGTAGGTCCGCAACATCGGCCCGTTGCTAGACTGATTTCCCTGACCCCGTAGCTCAGTTGGACAGAGCGTGTGGTTGCGGACCACAAGGCCGGAGGTTCGAGTCCTCTCGGGGTCGCCCAACCGTATGAATCCTGAGGCCGTTGCCGAACCCGCATGACTGACGACCGAATCCCGCGTCGTCGCATTGGCGCTTCGGATCTTGAGGCCGGCGCTGTCGGCGTCGGCACCTGGCAATGGGGCGATCGGCGCTTTTGGGACGATCACGACGGCCAGGAACCCACCGACATCGACGCGACGTACCACGCGACGATCGACCGCGGCGCCAACTTCCTGGACACGGCGGAGCTCTACGGCTTCGGCGAGTCGGAGCGAGTCATCGGCACGCTGCGCGCGGACGACTCCCGACCGGCCGTCGTAGCGACCAAGTACATGCCCTCGCCCACGCGCTGGCGCGTGCGCTCGGTGGACCACGCCATCGACGGCAGCCTCGGGCGCCTCGGAGTGGATCGCATCGATCACTACCAGGTCCACTGGCCCTACAGCTTCATCCCGCACCGCCGCCTGCTGAGCCGGCTGGCTCGGGCCGTACATGACGGCCGCCTGGCCTACGTCGGCGTCAGCAACTTCACCGAACCGCAGATGCGGCGCGCCCACGTGGTGCTGGCCGACGCAGGCGTGCCGCTGGTTTCCAACCAGGTCTCGTACAGCCTGCTGCGCCGAGCGCCCGAGGTAAACGGGGTCCTGCACGCCTGCCACGAACTGGATATCACGCTGATCGCCTACAGCCCCCTGGCGCAGGGCCTGCTGAGCGGGAAATACGGTCCCGGCGGCCGCCGGCCGCGCCAGCGGCCAATGGTGCGCCTGCTGCGGGCCAAGACACCGGAAGCTGTGATGCCACTCCTTGAGAGCCTGCGACGGATTGGGGAATCGGTCGGGGCTACGGCCGGCCAGGTCGCCGTGGCCTGGACGCTGCGGGACTCGGCGGTGCTGCCCATCGTGGGCGCACGAACGGCCGGGCAGGCGGAATCCAATGCCGACGCCGCAATGATCGAGCTCGACGACGAGGCCCTGCGCGAATTGGACGCTGCATCCCGCGCGTACCGCACGGCCGGGCCGTTGGCGCGCCGACTTCGAGGCTGAGGACCTCCCAAAGCAGGAAAACCCACAAACTCGCAAGCCTCAGGGCGCGTATCCTGAGGGCGAGGGCTCAAGGGGGAGCGCAAGCATGTACGACGCTCGTAAGGGTTTTGGCCCCGTGGTGAAGCGCGAGGCGCGACCGGCGCTGGCCGGCCTGATTGCCGCTGGCGTGTCATTTGGGATCACCGAGATCTTCGCCGCACTGATTTCCGGCGGTCCATCGCTCATCATCGCGGTTGGCTCGGGGGTCATCGACCTTTCGCCGAAGTTCGCCAAGGACTTCGCGATTGCCGTATTCGGCACCAACGACAAGCTGGCGCTGCTCATCTCCATCGTTGTCATCGGGCTGGGTCTGGGCGCGGTGGTCGGCGTGGCCGGGATGCGGAAGTTCTGGATCCCACAACTTGGGTTTGCGGTGTTCGGGATCGTGGCCGCCGTGGCCGGGATCGCCGAGCCGCAGCTCTCGCCCGTGCTGGCCCTGATCGGGGCTCTCCTGGCCACCTCCGCCGGCATGTGGACGCTGGCAATGCTGCTGAAGGTTGTGCAAGCGCAGGAAATGCCACAGCCCGTTCGCGACCCGCGGCTGATGGGTCTCGGCCGCCGCTCCTTTATGCGGATGGCCGGGGCATTTGCGGTCCTGGCGGTCGGAACCGCGGCCAGCGGCCGCGTGCTCCTGGAGCGGGCGCACACCATCGCGTCCAGCCGTCTGGACGTGATTCTGCCGAAACCGCGCGACGCCGCGACGCCCGTGCCCGAGGGCGCCATGGTCGACGCCGCAGGCATCGGCCCGATCGTGACGCCCAACGAGGACTTCTACCGCATTGACACAGCCCTCAGCATTCCCCAGGTCGACCTGTCGACCTGGACGCTCAAGATCGAGGGCCTGGTGGATCGGCCCTACCAACTGACCTACGACGAGCTGCTCGACCTTGCACGCGTCGAGCGCCACGTCACCCTCTGCTGCGTCTCCAACGAGGTTGGCGGCGACCTGGTGGATAACGCCAAGTGGCTGGGTGTGCCGCTAACGGAACTGCTGGACCGAGCTGGCTTGCAGCCGGACGCCAGCCAGATCGTCGGCATGTCGGTGGACGGCTTCACCGCGGGCTTCCCGGTGGACACCGTCTACGACGGCCGCCAGGCGCTGGTGGCCGTGGGCATGAACGATGAACCGTTGCCCCCCAAGCACGGGTTCCCGGCCCGGATTGTCGTGGCGGGTCTCTACGGCTACGTCTCGGCCACGAAATGGCTGGACGCGATTGTGGTGAATCGGTGGGAGGAATTCGACGGCTACTGGATTCCGCGCGGCTGGTCCAAGGAAGGGCCGATCAAGACGCAGTCGCGGATCGACGTTCCGGGCAACGGCCGCACGCTAAAGCCGGGCCTGCAACCCATCGCCGGCGTGGCCTGGGCGCAGGACCGAGGCATCACCAGGGTCGAGGTCAACGTCAGTGACACCGGTTGGCAGGAAGCTCAGCTGGGCGAGGCGATTTCCAAGGACACCTGGCGTCAGTGGGTCCTGCCGTGGGACGCCACGCCTGGCAGGCACGTCATCGCCGTCCGCGCCACCGACACGACCGGCGAACCGCAGACGGCCGTCATCCAGCGCTCAGATCCCGATGGCGCGACGGGTCACCACACGATCATCGTCGATGTGAGCGGCTAGGCTCCTGGTCTAGGCGTAGTCCCCGTGCGCCCCGGTGCCGCTGGGGTCGGCGAGTTCGTCGGCGCCGCAGAGATAGCGCCACCAGTCGGCGCGTTCCTGGGCGGCGGCCGAGGATTCGCCGGTGAGGTTGTGGGTGTTCTTGTTCATGCGGAAGAAGCGCCGGATTTCCTCGCTGTCCCAGCCGTCGGTGTTGAAGATGCCGCGCTGCGGGACCCGCGGGTTGTAGCGAATCTTGAACATGAACCGCCACTGATCGATCTCGTTGGTCTGGGCGCAGTGCCAGAGGGCCTCGTGCATGAACACGATGCGCCCGGCTTTGCCGGACAAGCGCTTCTGACCGGCGATGTTCTTGTAGCGAGCCACGTCCGGACCGAGCACGGAGCGCATGTGCGAACCGGGCAGCACCAGCGTGGGGCCCATCTCGTGCGGGGTGTCGTGGGCGAAGTAGGCCGTGAGGATGTCGAACGACCAGGGATGAACGCCCGGTAGCCGGACCTGTCGACGTCCGCCGGCGTCCACGTGCCACTGCTGCGCCGTCGCCTGCAGCGGACCGGTGCAGTGCAGCGCCGAGTGGCTGGCCACGTGCCCGGGGCCCAGCAGGCTCTGCAACACCGCCTTCACGCGCGGCAGGTTGTGCACGGCGCGCACGGCCGCGGACCGTTCGTAGAAGCCGTGCGGGTTGTCGGTGATGTGCCAGCGCACTTCCGGTATGGGGCCGTCCTCGTTGACCGATGCCAGTTCATCGGCATAGACGGCTTCGCTCAATTCGTCCGGCACCAGGTCGTCGAACTCGATGAAGCCATCGATAACGAAACGCGCCATCTGGTGCACGTCCAGGAGTTCGGTCTGCGGTACGACCTCGGTCTCTGCAATCGCCATCCCTTGGCCCCTTCCATTCCGGCGCGGGCAGCGCCGGCTGCGACTACCCCTCGACTTCGACGCTACGCTCCAGCCAGAACTCGTTCGCAAGTTGGCCGGTACCCGTGGCCGCGCTTCGCTCCGGCTGGGGGCTGGCCTGGAACACGCGCCAGCCGTCGCGCATGGCCGCCAGCACGGAGTCGTACGGCGGTTCGTACTCGCTGCCCGTCTGCATCTGCACGGCGTCGGCCGGCAGCGCGCCGTCGTAGAGCGCCCAGGCGACGGTCGGCGACCCCAGGTCGCCCGACTGGAGATGCAGAATCAGAATCTGCTGCCGAACTGGCGACATTCCGTCCCCTTGCGGCGAAGCGCGCGGCTCATGGTACCCAGACGGCCCGAAACCACGCCTCGATATAATCGGGTGGCAGGCCGACTGGGGTGGGGCGCATGGCCTTGCACACGCTGACCGAGGATCAGGTCGACTTCTACAACGAGCGCGGCTACCTGCGGCTTCGAGATGTGTTCGCTCCCGACGAGGTCGAGTTTCAGTCGGTTGAACTCGAGCGCCTCATGCTCGAATGGGCCCAGCAGACCCCGGGTTGGCGCGGGCCCTGGCGCAAGGCCTACATGACCGCTGAAGAAGACGAGCGCGCTCGCCTCACAGCCATGCACGAGCTACAGAACTATTCCGAGGCCTTCGCGCGGGCCGTCGTCAACGACCGGCTCACCGGCGCCGTGGCCGACCTGATCGGCCCGCACGTCGAATTGCATCACACCACGCTGCACGCCAAGGCTCCGGACATGGGCACGCCGTTCCCCATGCACCAGGACCACCCGTTCTACGAGCACGAGGGTCCTGCCTACGTGGACGCCATTGTGCATATCGATACGGCAAGCGAGCAGAACGGCTGCCTACAATTTCTTGAAGGGAGCCACAAGCTGGGGCCGCTCCAGCACATCCGAGGCCCCGAATCGAGCCCGCACTTGCCGACGGATGAATACCGCCTTGAGGACGCCGTGTCGGTTCCGGCCGACGCCGGGGACGTGGTGTTCTTCAGCTACTACACCATCCACGGCTCGGCGCCCAACCGGACCGACCAGTGGCGGCGTCTCGTGCGATTCGGCTACCGCGACCCGGATAACGTTCAGACCGCGGGTCAGGGACTGGGACGCGACGGGATGATGGTGCGCGGTCAGAAACGGAATCGGGCGGCGTGATCCGTGAGATGTCCTAGTCCCGTTCGCCCGTCGGAACGGTTCATCGGCTCGGCAAGGACGACCCAATGACGAGCCGGCAGCGCTACGCGGCGCTGGCCCTTGTGGTGGTTGCGGTGATTGGAGCCATTGCGTTGATCGAGATCGTGGTATCGCCGCCCGACCCGACGGTTGGCGTTGGGCTGCCGGGCGCGGATGAAGCCCGGACAGCCGCTCCAACCCAGGCCGTCGTGGCGGCGACAGTCGCGGCGAGTCCACCCGCTGTCACCGTCGGTACGACCACGGCTGCCACCAGTGCGCCAACGGCCGCACTGCCAGCGCCGGCCACCAGCGCACCGACGGCGACGACCAGTGCGCCTACCGCTGTAACCAGTGCGCCGGCACCTGTCACTAGCGCGCCCACGCCGCCTCCAACCCCGCAGGTAGTCGTCGGGCAACTCCCCGAGTTGCCGGTCATCGGCACCGCGCCCGAATTCGCTGGTATTACCGCGTGGCTCAACAGCGAAGTGCTGACAATGGACGCATTGCGCGGACGCCCGGTCCTTATCGACTTTTGGACATTCGGCTGCATTAACTGCATCCGCACGCTGCCCCACGTCCGCGCCTGGCACGACGCCTACGCGCCGCACGGGCTCGTGATTGTTGGCGTGCACACGCCTGAGTTCAATCACGAGTACGAAGAGGCCAATGTTCGTGAGTCGCTACCGTCGCGTGGCGTGATCTGGCCGGTGGCCATGGACAACGGCTACAAGACCTGGCGCGCCTACAAGAACCGTTTCTGGCCGCACAAGTTCCTGATCGATCAGGAAGGGAACATTCGTTATCACCACATCGGCGAGGGCGCTTACCAGGAGACCGAAAAGGCAATCCGCGCGCTCCTCGCCGAAGGCGGAACGGAGCTCTCGCACATCCCGCTCTCAAGCGCCGCCATCCCGCACAAGACAACCCCCTCACCGTCCATCGGACCTCGATCGCTGTTTGCGGGGAGCGGCTTCGCGTTCGGTTCCTACCTGGGCAATCCCATGGGTACGCCTGATGATGGCGCGCGCCTGTTTACCGACGATGTCGCACACGACGCCGAGCGCCTCTATCTGGACGGGCGCTGGGATTGGGTGGCCAACGCCGCGCTGGCGCAGCCGCAAGCCGACGAAACGGCCAGCGTCAGCGTTCCGTTTCACGCCCAGGCCGTCTCGGTGAGCTTCGGTGTGTCCGGCGGCGCGCCGCTTCGTGTGAATGTGACGGTCGATGGCGAGCCGATTCCGGCTGACCGCCGGGGTGGCGATGTCCTGACCGGGCCTGACGGCCAAACGCACCTGCTCGTCGACCAGTTCCGTCTCTACGACATTTTGCGGAACGCCGGGGAAAGCGTGGGCGAGCTGCAATTCACGGTGAGTCAACCAGGGTTGGCGCTTTACACCGTCTCGCTGTCGTAGGGTCCCGCCGGCGGATCCCGGGCACGTAGCGTGGATCAGTCGCTCAACGTCGGACTGGCGTTCATCGCCGGTGTGGCGTCCTTCATTGCGCCGTGCACGCTGGCGCTCGTCCCGGCCTATCTCGCCTACCTGGCGGGGTTCACGCTGAGCGACCCAAGTACGGCAAGCTCAAGGCGATTGCAGGCGGCCACCGTGCTCAATGTGGCCCTCTTTGCCTTGGGCTTCACGTCCGTCTTCGTGGTGTTGGGATCGTCGCTTGGCGCCATCTCAAGCATCGCCGGGGACCAGGCCGTCTGGCTGAACCGCATCGGTGGCCTCCTGATCATCGGCTTCGGCCTCGTGACCCTCGGTCTCCTGCGCGTCCCGATCCTAGAACGCGGCTTCACGGTGGACGACCGCTTCGCACGGCGTCTCAGCTATGCGGGTTCCCTGATCGTGGGCGGGACGTTTGCGGTCGGATGGATTCCCTGCGTCGGGCCGATTCTGGGCGCCATCCTCGTTCTGGCGGCTACCACCGCATCCGCCGCGACCGGGGCCGTGCTGCTCACGGCCTATTCGCTGGGAATCATGCTTCCCTTTGTGCTGGCGGGCGCGTTCTCCGGCTGGACGCGCGTGCTGCTGCGGCGCTACGGGCGGGCACTCCAATACACCAGCGCCGGCGGCGGAGTGCTCCTGATCGCGCTAGGCGTGATCGTGTTTACCAATCTGATGCCGGTGATAGCTTCACAAGTCCCAATGGGCGTTCCCCCCATCAGTTAGATGGGGCCGTGCCGCGGTTTCGTCAAGGAGTTCAGCGGCCGGTTGTCGTACGATGAAATGAGAGGCCACCGTGTTCGTGCGGTGCGTCGAGTCTTAACCTGAGTTCCATGCCATCACAGAGTGACGCGGCTGCGGGCGGCGACGCGGGTGCGCGTAGGCGCCGCGTTCTGGCCGCGCACGCGGAACTCTTCAACGAGGCGCTGACGGACGAGGCCGAACGCCTCCCGAAGCTGGCCAACGTGGTTGAAGCGCTGGCCCTGGCCTCCGACGCCCAACCGCTGGAGCCGCTGACGCCGGAAGCCGACCACGCCGTCGGGGCCGTCCGACTGGAGCGCGTGCGTCGGCGGATCGCGGTGTGGTGGGCCAGTGACGATCCGGCGGCGCTGGCCGAGGCGGCGCTCGAACGCCAGGTCGACATCCTGATTGTCGTCCAGGGCTTCCCGCTGGAAATGGCGGTCGACGCCGAGTGGGCCGACAAGCTGGCCCTCCTGGACGGTCGGGACCTGACGCTGCTCCTGGAAGGGCGCTGGACGCTCGGGCAAGCCGTGCGGTTCAAACACGGTGAGCAGGCCGCGCACGGCCGCTTCATCTCGCTTCGCGTGGCGCCTCCGGCCGACTTGCCGGACGAGCCCGATTCCGAGTTTCGCCCGGAGGACGGCGAGGTGCTGCCGTCAAACGTCGACGACATGCCGTCGCCGCACGACCCTGACGATGCTGGCCGCGTCGACAGTCCAGACATCTGGGACGTTGGCCTAGGAGGGCGGCGCGAACCGGAGCCGGAACAGTCCACCCTGCGTTCGAACATCGAGTCACACGAGCAGACGTTCGCCGAGACCGAGGCCTTCGAACAAGCGGAGGCGCGGCGGCTCCGCCGGTTTCGGATTGGATTCATGCTGGCGGGATTGCTTGCCGTACTGTTCGCCGTCGCCACGATCCGCGGCCGGCAAGATGCCGAGGCAGCCAGCCTGGATCAGGCGGCCGATACGGCCGTACGGGCCGCCCGACTGGAGTTCGAGGCCTATCAGTCGCTCGACTCAAGTGCGCTGCGTTCGGTGTATGACGAATCCCTGGCGCAGGAGATCGAAGCACGGGTGCAGCAGTTGCGCGCCAACGGGGTGTACCTGGAAAGCGATGTCTCGATTCAGGTGATTGACGCCAGAATTGAAGGTGAGAATGCCGGAGTTCTGGTCCGCGAGTCTGGAAATCTGGCTACTCGCCGGAGGGCGGACGGTGAGACCCTTCAGCGCGGACCGCTGAGCCAGGATGTCGGCTTTTTCCTCGCGCGGACCGCCGATCAAAGATGGCGCGTGGTTCAGCGCGGCCCGGTTGGCTAGCGGGCTCATTCGGCTCCCTTCCGCAGGGTGTTGGCCGCCGCGCGGTGCTCTGGATATCCTTTGCTAGGTGCCGAACGCTTCCGGGCGACGTAGCCAAGTGGTAAGGCGGGGGTCTGCAAAACCCCTATCCTGGGTTCGATTCCCAGCGTCGCCTCCAGTACCCGCCCGCCAGCTGTGCTGCCAGCGTTCGCCGGCGGACCCCGGCGTGGAGGCGTAACGCCTCAGCCGGCGATGGCCGCCTGACGCACTCGCCGCCACACGCGGTCCACGAATGCGCGCGAGAGGTTCGAGTCCCACGTTATGGCGTCCGGGTCGTCGGCATGCGCGTGCAGCCAGGCCAGCACGATGTGTCGTTCGTAATCGTTGCCGTCGGAGCTCGACGGGCCGGCGCTGCCAAGTCGTTGCAGGGCGGCGCGTACGGTGGGACGACGGGGGCGGGTGATGGACTCGATCGCGGCAATAGCGCCGTTCTCAATTCGAACGAGCTCCGCATCGCCCGGTGTCGTGCCGGCGGTGATGGCCAGCATCGGCGCGGCGCCCAGGCCGCCGCGGACCGGGTGGCGCAACACCCGCACGCGCCGGATGCGGCGTGCCAGGGCTTCTCGATCCGAAGCCTCTGCCTCGGCCACGTCCACGATCCGCAGGGCCGCCTCGCGGCTCACACCCAGGAAAGCAACCGCCGCGTCGCGTCGCCAGGCGGGGACCTGCTTGTCGGCCGACCGTCGCGACGGCAACTCGAAGATCCGGCGCGCCGCTTCACTCGCCAGCCGTGCGTCCCTTGAGGTCGGAAACGGTCCCAGGTAGTCGGCTCCGTCGTCACGCGGAACGGCGGCGGCATGAGTTGCGGCGGATTCGGCCGGCCCAACCCGTACGAGTCGCCGACCAATTCGCCATCGGCGATTCCGGTTGTACGTGGGGGAGAGCGCGATGATCAGCTCGGCTTCGCGCACCAGGGCGCGCAGTTCCGAGCCCGTCGGTTCCCACTCGATGGCGTCGATCTGCTCCAGCATTCCGTCACGACGCCGAACGAACCCGGCCGAGTCGGTGAAATGGCTGCGAACCCGTCGCTGCAGCGAGGTGGACTTGCCGACGTACAGCGGCCGGCCGGCCGTGTCTCGAAAGATGTAGACGCCCGGCGACGGCGGCAGATTGCGCGACGCCCAGCGCGCCAGTTCCCGTGCGCGCCGCGGGTGGCGGCTTTCCGGGCCGCCCCGGGCCGCCAGCCGCCGCAGATCCTCCAGCGTTCGTGCCTCGCGGCCGG
>JAPOXI010000086.1 GCA_026707185.1 Chloroflexota bacterium | reverse complement strand
ATGCCATTGGCTCGGAGGCCGTGCGCCGGTGCGTGGTCGGGGGCGTGGACACGATTGAGCACGGGTACGGGCTGAGCGACGACGTGTGTGACCTGGTGGCGGCCAGCGATGCCTGGATCGTCCCAACGCTGCGGACTCGGGCCGTACGTGCGGCGGCCGAGGCGCAGGTGACGGCACGGGAGCAGGTGAAGACGCTACGGCTGGGTGTGGCGGCAGGTATTCGCTATGCCGCCGGCACGGACTCGGTCGGGGACGCGGATACGTTGCACGGCCCGGGCAACGCGCTAGAGATGGGGTTGATGGGCCGGGTGCTATCGCCGGACGCTGCGCTGGCGGCTGGTACGCGGGAGGCCGCGCGAATGCTTGGGATAGATGGCGAAACCGGGACTGTGGAGGTTGGCAAGTGCGCCGATATGATCGCTGTACCGGAAGACCCACGGCAGGACCTGTCGGTGCTGCAGCGGGTGGCGTTCGTGATGCGAGACGGGAAGGTCGCGCGGTCTACCGTCCGTGCCGCGGGGCACTAGGCGAGGCTGTCGAAGGCGGACCAGTCGAGGTCGACCCAGCGGCGTTCGGAGGCGCTGGTCTGGATTGCTTCGTGTACGACGAGCTGGCGGTGGCCGTCGGTGAAGGTGGGGTGGGGGACGGGGGCGTCGTCGCCGGCGGCGATGTGGGCATAGACATCGCGAAAGAGCAGACGGAAGGTCTCGTCGAAGCCTTCCCGGTAGGCGCCGGCCTTTTCGACGAAGCGCCGGGCGTCTGGCCGCATGTGGCGGGCGTCGGCGACCAGCAACTCGTTGGGCTCGTCGCGGTGGCCAATCAGGAGCTCGTTGGGTCGTTCGGAATCCCAGCTCACACCGGCCAGTTCTGCGTCAATTTCGACCTGGACGCGGTATGGATGTCCGGCCGCAACGTGCGAAAGGGATAGGACGGCCTGGGTTCCATCCGAAAAACGGACCAAGAGGCCGGCGAGGTCGTCCCGGAATGAGCCCGTCGAATCCATCTGCTCAGTGGCTTCCGATCCTGGCGGTCGACGGTCGTCATGAGCCGTGCCGAATATGGCGCAGAGTGCGGTGGGGCGGGCACCCAACAGAAACATCACCAAGTCAAGCAAGTGGCTGCCGGTAGTCGACGAGACTACCGTCGGCCCGCCGATTGACGGCTCAAGCCGCCAGTCCCAATCGTTGCGGTGCCAGAGGGTGTCGTCGGCGATGGAGGCGCGGACGAGGAACGTGCGGCCGAGCAGGCCTTCGCGACGTCGGGCAGCGATTTCCTGAACCAACGGGTAGAAGCGGTTGTTAAAGCAGACGGCGTGGACGGCCCGCCTTTGATGGGCGGCGGCGGCAAGGTCGGCGGCTTCGGCGACGTCAATGCCCAGAGGCTTTTCGCAAATGACGTGGACATTGTGCTGCAGAGCCTGGAGCACGAGTTCGCGGTGCAGAGCGTTGGGCGCGCAAATGTGGACGGCGTCGATACCGCGGTCGAGGGCGGCGGCGAGGCTTTCATCCGCATGGGGTACGCGCAGGCTGTCAGCCGCCGCCCGGGCACGTTCCAGCGCTGACGCGACGAGGCTGACGACCTCCACGCCGTTGCGTCGGAGGGCGTCGACGTGGATCCGCCCGATGGTTCCCGGGCCAATGACGGCGGCGCGAAGTGGGGGGCTGGCGTCGTGCTGGATCGTGTCTGCACCGATGTCATCGGAGTCGCTGCGTATGCTACGCGCCGCGCACGGATCTTCCGAACCGCGCGCCGGTTGACGCTTCGGCGGCATAGTCGATAGGTTGCCCCGCCGCGCCGTCCGCATGGCTACGCCGGAGATGGGGCGCGGCATGTTGTTGTCGAGATTCGGCCGTCTGAAATCTGGTTGGACCAGGCGCCGAGCGAGCGAGACACAGGACGACGCAGTCTTGGGTGTACGAATCGGGATCGATACCGGAGGCACGTTCACCGACCTGGTGGTGATGGATGAGGCCACGGGCCAGGTGGACGTCGTCAAGCTGCCCTCTACGCCGGACGAACCGAGCCGGGCGATCCTGGCGGCTCTTGAGCAGGCTGGCATCGATCCAGCAAACGCGACGTACCTGGTGCTGGGCACCACGGTTGCGGTGAACGCCCTGCTGCAGCGGCGCGGCGCGCGCGTGGTTTACATAACAACCGAGGGGTTCGAGGACATTCCGTTCCTGCAGCGGGTTTCTCGCAAATTCCACTATGACCTGGATTGGGAGCGCCCGCTGCCGCTGGTGGTCCGACGAGACTGCCTGGGGATCCCGGAGCGGGTCGACTACAAGGGCGCGACGGTGACGGCGCTGACCGCCGAGGGTACTGAGGATCTGATCGCCTCGATTCGCGAGCGGCTGGCCGTCGCGGATGGCGAGCCGGCGGACGTGGCGTTTGCGTTGAACTTTCTCTTTTCCTATGTGCGGCCCGACCACGAGGCGAGCGTTCGAGAGGCGCTGACGAAGGCGTTTCCTGGGATACCGATCTCGGCGTCGCACGAGGTGGCGCCCATTTGGCGGGAGTACGAACGCGCCAGCACGACAATCGCGGACGCGGCTGTGAAGCCGCTGGTGAGTCGTTTTATCGGTTCGCTGGATGCAGGTCTGCGCGAGCGTGGATTCGCTCGGTCCTGGTCAGTGATGAAGTCGAACGGCGGCCAGATGCTGGCGGAGACGGCGGGCGAGCGTCCGGTGCAGACGGTTCTGTCGGGTCTGTCGGGGGGAATCATCGCCGGGCAGGCGTTCGGCGCGGATGCCGGCGCGTCGAACGTGATTACGTTCGACATGGGTGGGACCAGCACCGACGTCGGCGTGGTTGCCGACGATCGGATTAGATACACGACGGCCTGGGAAATCGAGTTCGGGTTGCCGGTGGCGGCGCCTTTCATCGAGATGACGACGATGGGCGCCGGCGGCGGTTCCATCGCCTGGGTGAACAAGGGTGGCTTGCTGCAAGTCGGGCCGCAGAGCGCCGGCGCGGTTCCGGGGCCGGCGTGTTACGGCCAGGGCGGCGAGGTGGCGACGGTTACCGACGCTAACGTCGTCCTGGGACGCTTGAATCCGGACAACTTCCTGGGCGGGGATCTGCCACTGGACGCGGACCTTGCTTTCAGGGCGATTGAACGTACGGCTCGGGACGTCGGGCTCCCGCCGGTCGACACTGCGCATGCCGTGGTCGAAATCGCGGTGGAGAATATCGCCGAGGCTATGCGGTTGCTGACAGTGCAGCGTGGACTGGATCCGCGCGTGTTCAGCCTGGTGGCATTCGGCGGCGCGGGGCCACTGCATGCGGCGGCCATAGCCCGGGTTATTGGGACGCAAGCGACCTTAATCCCCCCGCATCCGGGACTCTGCTCGGCGTTCGGCACGCTGCTGGCCGACATTCGTGTCGACAAGACTTGGACGCATCTCGTGCGCTCCGATGCTCCGGACCTGGCAGATCTGGATGTGCGCCTGAATGGTCTGGTTCGCGAGGCGGTTGAAGACCTTGGACGTGAAGGATTCGAGGGTGCGCCGGCGATTCACAGGTCGGCCAACATGCGGTACCTCGGGCAGAATTACGAAGAAGAGATTCCGATCCCCGACGGTCCACTGTCGCAGGACGCGTGGCAGGCGCTGATCGACGGATTCGAGCAGCACTATGAGGCGGAGTACGGCTATCGCATCGCGAACGAGGTCATTGAAGTCGTGCAATTGAGTGTGAGCGCGGTGGGAGCGGCTTCGAAGCCGCAGCTATCGCCGCTGCCTGAACGGCCGCCGGCCGCGCCGCGCGCGAAACGCCGGGTCTACTTCGATCCGCGCGAGCCGGTTGCCTGCCCAGTTTTCGAGCGGAGCGATCTCTCGCCGGCCGACGTGATCCAGGGTCCGGCGGTGATTGAAGAACTGGACTCGACGACGTTGGTGCATCCGGGACAGACACTGACCGTCGGATCTCGCGGTCTGGCCAGCCTGGTGTGGGCGTGAGCGTTTCACAGGTGGCCGTGGGCACCGACCCGGCGCGCGACTTGGTGACGCAGACCGTGCTGTACAACCGTCTGGTGGGCGTGTGCCGTGAGATGGGCACGACGATGATGCGCACGGCCTATTCCCCGATCTTTAGCGAGAGCCGCGACTTTTCGTGCGTTCTCTTTAATCGCGAAGGTCGGATGTTGGCGCAGACGGAGTTTTGTCCGGCCCAGGTCGGCGCGATCCGGTTCGTGGTGAAGTGGCTGATCGCGGAATTGGGCGACGACGCCGTAAAGCCCGGCGACGTGATCGTGCACAACGACCCGTACCGCGGGGGCGTGCACATGCCCGAACACGTGGTCATCAAGCCGGTGTACTACGAGGGGGAGCTTTTCGGCTACGTGGCCAACATTGCGCACCTGGTGGAGATCGGAGGCATGGCCGTTGGCGGGTTTGCGGCGACGGCTACCGAGGTTTACCAGGAAGGCCTGCGCCTCCCGCCGGTCTGGCTGATGCGCGAGGGCGAATACAACCACGACGTGTGGCGCGTGATCATGTCGAACCACCGGGCGCCCCGCTACTCGTGGGGCGACCTGCACGCGATGATCGCGTCGTTGACCGTGGCCGAGCGGCGCTGCCACGAACTGCTTGACGAGTTTGGCCTGGCGACCGTTCGGCAGGTGAGCAGCGCGCTCATGGACCACGCCGAGCGCTGGATGCGGAGCGAGATTCGTTCGATTCCGGACGGCGAGTACGAGTTCGCCGACCACATGGAAGACGCGCGCGATCCGCCGGCGCGGGATTGGATTCGGCTGCGGCTGATCGTGAACGACGGCGAGATCGTGGCGGACTTCACGGAAAGCGATCCGCAGGCGGCGCACGTGCTGAACTGCACGTATGGCGTGACGGCGTCGGGCGTGTACAACGCGATCTTCCATTTCGCGGACAACGACGTGCCGCACAACGACGGGGCGTACCGGCCGATTACGGTGATCGCGCGCCCGGGGTCCATCGTGAACGTGATTCACCCGGGTGCGTCGGTGGGCGGGAATACGGAAACGCATCCGCGGATCTGGGGGATTGTGATGGGGGCGCTGGCGCAGGCGGTGCCGGAACGGGTGTCGGCGGCGACCGGCGGCACATCGTGCAACTTCCTATTTGGCGGCACACATCCCGACACGGGCCACTACTACGTGCACTACCACTTCGACGGGGTAGGCTGGGGCGGTCGGGCCGCGGCCGACGGCAACAGCCACCAGGTCGTCCCCAACGGGAATTGCCCAGCCACACCGGTGGAGATATTTGAGACACGCTATCCCTTCATGGCGCGCGCCTACCGGCTGCGCGCCGACTCCGGCGGAGCCGGCGCCCAACGTGGGGGGCTTGGATCGGACCGCATCCTGGAAGTGCGCGCACCCTCCATTACCGTTTCGGCGCTCTTCGACCGCATGGTGTCGCGGCCGTGGGGCCTGTATGGCGGCCACACGGGCGACTCGTCGCGACTGCTCGTCCGCACGGCAGGCACGCCGACTTTCCAAACCTTCGGCGAAGCATTTGGGACGACAAGCAACTCGCGCATCGCGAATATCGAGCTTCGGGAGGGCGACGAGGTGTTGATTGGCAGTCCCGGCGGCGGAGGCTACGGTGCGCCGGAGCTGCGGGACCCCGAGCACGTGGTGCGCGACGTGAACGAGGGGTTTGTGTCGATGGCGGCTGCGCGCGATGTATATCGCGTGGCCATTAACGAAGTCGACGGCCGGTGTAGCGTTGACCCGGGAGGCACGTCCACGTTGCGCGCCGGTCCATCCGAAGTGCCGTCCACAAGCGGAGCCACGAGCAAGCCGACGGCGGCGGAATCCGCGGATCGCCCCCCGGCAGGCGGCCGGTGGGAACGCCTTTCGGGCGACTGGTGGCAGACCGACGTGACCAACTGCGAGTTTTGCGGACAGGTCATCCCGAGTGACATCTGGCGCGCCGGCGACGGTCATCAGTTCTGCTCGAATGACTGCGACGAGCGCTACCGCACATACTGGCTCCCGAGATACGGGCAGCGAGCAGACGCGAGGGTTCAATGACAGAGAACGGCACGCTGCTACGTGTAGACGATCTGGCCGTGGAATTCGACACCGACGAAGGCGTCGTCCACGCGGTGAACGGGATCTCGTATGAGCTGAACTCCGGCGATTCGCTTGGAATCGTCGGCGAATCGGGTTGCGGCAAGAGCGTGAGTTCGCTGGCAGTCATGGGGCTGGTCGCACGGCCGGCCGGAAAGGTCTCTCGTGGCTCAATCGAGTTTCGAGGTCAGAATCTCCTCGACATTGATGGCGACGAGATGCGGCAGATACGCGGCAAGCAGATCGCCATGATTTTCCAGGACCCCATGAGTTCGCTGAATCCGGTGTTTTCCGTGGGACGGCAGATCGAAGAGTCGGTGCGACTTCACCTGGGGCTGGACAAGCAGCAAGCGCGTGCCAAGGCGGTGGAATTGCTGGACACGGTGGGCATTCCGGCGCCTGACGAGCGAGTGAAGGATTATCCGCATCAGCTCTCAGGCGGCATGCAGCAGCGAGCCATGATTGCCATGGCCATTTCGTGCCAGCCTGACTTGCTGATCGCCGACGAGCCGACGACCGCGCTGGACGTGACGATTCAAGCCCAGGTGATTGAATTGCTGGCGGAGTTGCGGCGCGAACTTGGGATGGCCGTGATTCTGATCACGCACGAACTGGCACTGGTTGCCGGGTTCTGCGACAGGGTGGCGGTGATGTACGCCGGCTATATCGTGGAGTACGCGCCCGTGCACGAGTTGTTTGCCAGGCCGCAGCATCCCTACACCCTGGGGCTGATGCAGGCGGTACCAACCATTACCGGCGACCGCTCGGAGAAGCTATCGAACATTCCCGGTTCGCCGCCGGACTTGATTGGGCTCCCGCAGGGCTGCCCCTATGCGCCACGTTGTCCGTATGTTCGAGACGCCTGCCACGCCATGGTCCCGGACCTCGCCGACCGGGGAACCGGCCACCCGGTTCGCTGCATTGTCGATCCAACGACGGGAGAGTTGCGGTGAGCGCATCGGTTCGTTCCGTGCCGGAGACAGACGCCCAGTCGAACGGCCACCTCCTGAGCGTCAAGCACCTGGTCAAGCACTTTCCCGTGACCCGGGGCGCGCTGATTCGACGGCACTCCGGGTGGGTGAGGGCCGTGGATGACGTGTCGTTCAGCATCGAGGCCGGAGAAACCCTGGGCCTGGTCGGCGAGTCGGGCTGTGGCAAGACCACCACCGGCAATGCGGTGATGCAGCTTGAGGCACCGACGTCGGGCGAGGTGGTATTTGAAGGCCACACGATAACGAGCCTCAAGCGAGACGAGCAGCGGCGCGCGCGGCGCCGGATGCAAATGATCTTCCAGGATCCGTATGGCTCGCTGAATCCACGGATGTCGGTAGGCAAGATCATCGAAGAGCCGATGATGGTCCACAAGCTCTACGAGAGCCGCCAAGACCGGCGCAATCGCGTTCAGGAAATCTTGGAGCTCGTCGGACTTAGCCGGACGCAGGCTTCGCGGTATCCGCACGAGTTTTCGGGCGGGCAGCGCCAGCGTATCGCCACAGCACGCTCCCTCGCCGTCGAGCCATCGTTCATCGTCTGCGACGAGCCAGTTTCGGCGCTGGACGTGTCCATCCAGGCCCAGATCATCAATCTGCTGCAAGACCTGCAGCAACGCCTGGGCGTGGCCTACCTGTTCATTGCCCATGACCTGAAGGTCGTGCGCCACATCAGTCATCGGGTGGCGGTGATGTACCTGGGCAAGCTGGTGGAAGTCACCAACAGCGACACGCTGTACGAACGCCCGCTGCACCCGTATACGCGAGCGCTGCTGTCCGCAGTGCCGGTGGCGGACCCGGTGATCGAGGCGAAGCGGAAGCGGATTATTCTGCCAGGGGACGTGCCGAGTCCGGTTAATCCACCCTCAGCCTGCCGGTTTCATCCGCGGTGTCCCTGGGCGCAGGAGCGCTGCAAGACCGAGGAGCCTTTGCTGGCCGAGACGGGCGATGGTCACGCCGTGGCGTGTCACTTCTGGCGCGAGATCGAGGACTCCGGCGGTGTCCCGCCGGTGTCCGCGGCCGAAGCGTTGCGCGGCGGCGAGGCCCGCAGCGGCTGAGCCAAGCGATGAGCATCGTCGGCTGGTTGCGTGGTCTTCAAGCATGAGTTGGGAACGCCTACTCGCACTTGAAGGCGGGACGGTTGGTTCGATTGCCTGCGCAGGCGACCGAGCCGGGACGGCCTTTGCCGCCACATTGGCCGGGGTCTTCAGGTCCACCGATCGCGGCCGGAGCTGGGAGTGGATTGGGAAGGGTCTGATTAGTCCGTTCGTTCAGGACGTAGCCGTATCGCCGGATTTCGAGCGTGATGGCGTCGTGGCCGCCGCAACCGCCGTGTCTGGTCTCCACATGTCGTACGACCGCGGCGCAAGCTGGTTTCGCCTCGACTTCTGGGGCGTTCGACCAACCGTTACGCGCGTTGCCATTTCGCCGGACTTTGCCCTGGATCAGGTGGTGGTGGCCGGGACGCAGCACGAGGGGGTCTACGTCTCCCGCAATCGGGGCCGGAGTTGGAACGGTTTTGCCAGGGGCCTTGAAGACACTGAGATTTCGGCGGTAGCCATTGCCCCCGGTGCCACGGAGGGAGGGGCAGTCCTCGCCGCGACGGCGAGCGGGATTCTGCTGCGATCGACAGATGTCGGTCAGACGTGGCAGCGCGTCGCACTCACTAATTCCGATCCGCTGGAGTGCTGTGCCTGGATCAACCAAACAACCGCCGTTGCGGGAACGGTGTCGGGGCGTCTGCTGCGCTCGACTGACGCGGGCCAACACTGGGATTCGGTGTGGGCAGCTGACGGAGACACTGTGAACGGGATTGCCGTAGGTGCGGCATTAGAGGGTGGCCGCCTCGTCGCGGCAGTGACGGGCGGCGGACAGTTGGTTCGCTCATGCGACGACGGTCTGACCTGGACGGAGCTGCCGCTGGCGCCCGAAGGCGGCGCCTCGGCCCTGTGTGTCGCGATATCCGATGGATCCGTGCTGATTGGGACTGACCGGGACGGGGTCAATCGACAGACAAGGGATGAGGCGCCGGTATCGGCGAACGCCGGGCTGGTCAATCGGCCAATCCTGGACTTCGCGGTGTCGCCGGCGTTCGGCAAGGACGGGACGTTAGTGCTCGGAACGCTGCAGGACGGTGTGCTGGTTTCACGCGACGGCGGAGCGACGTGGACACCAACGCTCGATGATCCCGGCCTGGGACCGGTGACAGCAGTGCGACTGTCGCCGAACGTCGCATGCGATGGAATCGCCGGCGGTATTGCGGGCGGCCAGATTATCTGGAGCACTGACAGGGCACAGTCATGGGTGCGTATGGGCGGCGTAACGGCCGATTCGGCTGCCACCGTGGTGGAATTCTCACCGGTCTTTGGAGCCGATGGCCATATGGCGGTCGGGGGACAGCACGGGATGTTGTACGTCTCAGATGACCGCGGTGAGACATGGCGAGCCATCTGGTCCGGGCTCGATGGCAGCGACTTTCTGGCGCTGGCCTATTCGCCGCACTTCGGCCAGGACCGTGCGATGGTCGCGGCTGCGGGCGACGCACAACGCCTTGTGGTGATCCGGTCCAATGACGCCGGGGAGACCTGGGCTCCCTGGGTTGAGTACGACACAAGTCTAGGCTGGGCCTCGTTGGCGATACTCCCATCGTTCAAGCCGGACGTCGGGCCATTGCTTTTGGCCGCACGCGACCGAATAGCGACGCCGCCGTCGTCGGGGCGCGGTCCATGGCCGGGAGTGCCGGTTGCTAAGAGCGGTGTGGCAATGCGCCAGGTCACGCTGTCTCCAGAAGTCGAGGACGACGGGCTGGCAGCGATCGCTACCAGCGATGGCGTGTATCTCTCCAAGACGGAAGGTCGCGAGTGGTCGCGCATGGATGGGCCACTGGCCGGACAGGCCGTCGAGAGGGTGAGTATCACGGTAGCGGCCGCCGGCCGGCGAACGATTCACGCCGCGCTGGGACGCGGCGAACTGTGGCAATACACCACGTGAGCGACGAGCCGCTGCGAAAACCACCGTCGCCGACGGCCCACGCGTTTATTCCTGGGCCGCCGTTCGACGGGTCGCGCATACCGCCCGCCCGCGTAGCCAACGTCAACACGACCAGCATTCCGGCGGCGGTCGAACTGGCCTGCCGCGCGATGGGGCACGTGTTCAACCCCTCGGACAACGGGTACCCGTACATGTACACGCGCATCTGGCCGGACGGGTGGCTCGGGTTTAGTCCGTACCACGGCGCCATTCAGTTGTCGGGGCGTCACCTGGACGCGCTGCTCGCGGCCGAGGATTCGCTGGGTGTCGAGCTGGACGAGGACGTTATAGCGCAGCACACCGAGGGGGCATTTTTTTCGTTGAGCGCGGGGCCGCTGCCTTGCAATCACAGCACGCCGGGCGGACCGCTGACTTCTGTGGACGAGCATTCGATTCGGGAGGCGGTTCACGGGTTGCACGCATTGGCGCGGTATCGGTCCTCAGATCGAGCCGTGAACGCGGCCGAGGCGCTGATTGCCGAAGTCAGGCGCTACTGGCGGGCGGACTCCGATTGGGACCAGGAGGCGCTGCAGAAGTCGTATGGCCTGCCGATGACGGCGCGGCCAACGTTCGTGGAGGGTGTCGGGCGGGCGATTGGCCCGCTGACGAAGCTCTACGACGCCACGGGGTCTGGCGCCGCGTTGGACGTGGCACAGGATCTGGCCGCACACGCGATGGATCGATTCTTTATGTCCGATGGCTCGTACGACGCGGATCGGTTGGGAGCGCACACACATTCGACCACGTGCACGCTGTCGGGGCTGGCGCTGCTGGGCAGTGTGACGGACGACATGAGGCTGCTAGAGCGCGTGCAGTCGTTCTACGACAACGGACTGCGCGTGATTCGCGACGAAGTGGGATGGGTAAGGGAGCGTCACCATCCGAACTTTCACCCGGAACAGGGTGAGATGAACAACGTGGGCGACGTGATCGAGACGGCGCTGATCCTGGCGCGCTACTTCGGCGACTCGTACTTCGAGGACGCCGAACGCTATCTGCGGTCTCAGTTGCTGCCATCACAAGTCCGAGATTTGAGCTTCATGGATGAGGTTTCTGGCGGCGACGAACGGTGCGATCTGCGCACGCGCTTGCTTGGTTTGTTCGGATTCAATGCCGTGTACGGCCATCTGCCGCTGGGCAAGAACGAAGTCACCCCGAGCATTGACATCGTGGGCGGCGCCACCGCTTCGCTGTGCGCGGCGCAGCGGGCCGTGGCGACGACTAGCGGCGGGATGACACGGATCAACATGCTGCTTGACTTTGAGAACCACGCGGTGCGCGTCGAGTCGCCGTACACGGGCAAGGCGCTGCGGATCACGCCGAAAACCACCGGCGACGTTGGCGTGCGCGTGCCTTCGTGGGCGGACGTAGGAGCAATGGCGGTCGACGGCGAAGAGGCCGGACGGTTCATCGTGGACGGTCGCATTCTGCTGCGTACTCCGACCGTCGGACGCACAGTTGAGATACGGCTGCCGCTGGCCAAGCGCGACCTGACGATTCACCATCAGGACCACGAGATTGGGGCGCGCTTGCGCGGCGATGCCGTGGTTGCGATGGACGACCAGGGGGCGGGGCTGGCTTACTTTCCGCCGCTCAACTGACGGCTGGCGTCAGCGAGTCCCGCGCTCGGGATAGCGGGCGTTGGGGCCTTCCAGGATGGCCTGCTGGCGCTCGGTGAGGCCTTGCAGGCCTTCGGGCGTCGGGTACTCACCCCACCAGGCCAAGGGGTTTGGGCTGTACTTGTAAAAGATGGTGCGGCGCTCATGATTTGCGGTCCAGGGCAGGGGACCGTGGGTTAGCGCCTCGGTGAAGATGATGGCGGTGCCGGCAGGACCCGTGACGCGCTTGACTGTGTCGTGCTCGTTCGTGAGGTCTTTCCACTCGTCCGGGAAGGGCAGGTTGCTCTTGTGGCTGCCGGGAACGCAGGCAAAGCCGCCGTCTCCGAGATTCACGTCAGCGAGGTTGAACGCGACGACGGACAGGCCGTTGTGGAATTCACCGTTGCTGTAGTGGAAGTACTGCACGGGGTTGAATGGCATGGCGCCGCCGTGGAGCGTGGCACCAATGGGGCTTAGCCCCCCGCGAATGATGTCCAGATACGTGTGATCCAGGCGGAACCTGGGACCCAGGATGGCGTCGAGATACGGCACGATTTTGGGCGGGTCCAGCAAGTCGATATAGGGCTGGCCCCAGTCCAGCAGACCGACAAATCGATGGGTGGTGGCGTTCGGTGGCGTTTCCTCGGCGATCTTCTGGTCGAGGATCGCGTTCAGCGCGGCGACCGTGTCGGCGTCAATCGCGTTGGGAATGGTGACGTAGCCCTGAAGGTCGAAAAGATAGCGGTCGTGGTCGTTCATTCGTTCCTCCCGACGGCGTAGATCACGCCGCGCCGCGAGACGCTTTGTGCGAGGCGTACTTCCGAACCGTAGCCAGCGAGGCGCTGAGCCAGGCTTCGATATCGTGTTCCGGCCGTGTGACGGTTTTAAGGCAGTGGATGACGCTGCTTGGATCGGGTGATCGGCTGTTGAGGGTGTCCAGGATCTGGTCCACAGGGACGTGGCCCTGGCCGATCGGGGTGTGGAAAAGTGCGCCGGTGGCGACTTCTGTCAGAGCCTGGACGCGCATGTCGCGGAGATGGGTGGCCACGACATAGGGCGCCGAGACGCGGGCGGCGTCGAGCGGGTCTTCGGTGACTGCCAGCGGGCTGGCGACGTCGAGAACGAGACGGAGATTGGGCGACGCGATGGCCTCTACGACCCGGATGAGTTCGGCACAGCGGTAGTCCATATGCGGTTCGAGGGCCAGCGTGACGCCGGAGTCGGCCGCGAGCGGCAGCAACGTACGAACGTTGGTCTCGATGCGTTGTAGTTGGTCGGCGAGGCCGGGCCGGGGCGAATAGCGGTTGGCGCGATCGGGCTGCCCATGGACGAGGCTGAGGATGGGCGCGCCGGCCTCGGCGGCCCAGCGTATGGCCGTGGAGGCTATCGCCGCTTCGCTGTCGCCGGTCCAGCCGGACGTCAGGACGCCGGCACTCGTTGGGTCGAAGTGCGCGCCGAGAGCTGCGGCCGACAGTCGGCCCCAGCGGTCGGAGTCGGCGACCAAGTCAGCCGACACGCTTCCGAGAAGACGAACGCCGGCGTCGGCACAGCGGGCGCCGAACGCCGCCGCCCGGTCCCGGCTTCCCAGCAAGCCGAGGTCCATCGTCAGCGCATGCAGCCCGTGTGCGAAGACTCGGTCCAGGAGCCAGTCCGGCACGTCGGCTTCAGTGTCCGGTGGATCAACCGTGAGAATGTACGGGGCGTAGTGGCTCGAGGCACGAAAAGCCGGCCGGTCGGCCCGCATCCAGGGATAAGCGATCCAGCGGTAGGTGTCGGCGGAGAGACCGAGCCTCACGATTCAGCCTGGTTTGGGAAGTGGTCGGCGGCGTGACGGCGAAGGTGCGCCGCGCTTGAGCGCACCCAGCGATCGGGATCCGTCTGAGGGAGACCGGCGATCTCGATGTGCGCGAGAAGGTTGTCCGGGTCAGGCGCCTCGGCTTGCAGCACGTCGAGAACCTCGGCAATCGGAGAGTCGCCGCGACCGACGGGGGCCCAATGGAGTTCGGGTTCCCAGGTCTCGGTGAGCGGATGGACCGAGAAGTCCTTGAGGTGAACCGCGACGGTATAGGGCGCCGCAAGGCTGGCGCCTTCGAGGGGGTCTTCCAGAACCAGGAAGGGGTTCGCGGTGTCGAGGGTGATTCGGGCGAAGTCGGAGTCGAGGGCTTCAACAATGGCCACGACTTCGCTGAGGCGGTAGTCCATGTGGTTCTCGAACGCGAGCGTGACTCCGTTCTGGCGGCAGGCCGGGAGAACAGTGCTGAAGTTGCGAATGGCCCGCTGAATCTGTTCTTCGATGGGGGGATCGGTCGAGAAGTGATTGTGAACGCCGGCCATGAGGTGGGTGACGGTGGCGACGGTCGCGCCGCTGCGAGCGTTGAGTTCGACGTGTTCGATTGCTCGTTCACGGTACTCGCGATCCCATTCGTCGGCCGTGGCCGCCCAGTTGGCGGTGAGGCCGCCGTTGAAGATAAGACCGGCGGCGCGCATGCGAGCGCCGAAATCCTCGACTGTCGCGCGGTCGCCTACGTCGGCGGCGTGCATGTAGAAGCCCTCAAGCCCGAGCGCTCGAGTCTTCTCCAGCATCCAGTCATGTCGCGCGATGTCTGGCGGCGGCGGGGCGTCGGACTGCAGAAACGCTGGGGGCCAGCCGAAGTTGCGGTGTTCAGGCCGATCCCGGCGCCGATGCGGGTCGAGCATCCAGCGGTAGCAGGCTGTCGAAATGCAGAGTTTCATGCAGCCACGCCGACATGTAGGACCTGAGGAGTCCCGGGGAAGCTACTTTGCGGGCTGATCTGTCAGGCGTACTCGTGGGTCAATATACGTGTACAGAATATCCACTAGGAGATTCACCACGGCGTAGACGACGGCGGCAAGCAAAACCAGGGCTTGAATGACGGGGTAGTCGCGGGCCTCGATGGCCTCGACGAGTCGCATTCCCAGGCCCTGGCGGAAAAAGACAGCTTCGATGGCGACGGCGCCGCCAAGCAGCGAGCCGAACTCAAGGCCAACGACGGTAATGACTGGTATGAGAGCGTTTCGCAGCGCATGAATCCAGATCACCTTCGATTCAATCAGTCCCTTAGCTCGGGCCGTGCGAATGTAATCTCGGGAAAGGACGTCGAGCATTGATGAGCGGGTGAGCCGGGCGAGAATGGCCGCCGCGGCGGCTCCGAGGGTGATGGCCGGCATGAGGAGTTGGGGGCCGACGCCGTTTGAGATCACGGGCAGCCAGTCGAGGTGGATAGCGAAGATCAAGATAAGGATTGTGGCCAGGAAGAAGCTGGGGAACGACACGCCAAGAATGGCGAAGACCTGGGCGCTGTAGTCGGCCGTCGAGTGGCGGCGAATCGCCGAGATGATGCCGGCCCCAAATCCAATTGCAAGAGCCACGGCCATTCCCGCGACAGTTAGCTGGATCGTGGCTGGCGCGTGATCCTTGATGATGTCGGTGACGGGGCGACGATACTGGATCGAGTTGCCAAAATCGGCACGAAAGACGTCTCGCACATAGAGCACAAACTGGTGTGGTACGGATTTGTCGAGGTTGTAGCTCTCGCGCAGCTTTTCGAGCGCTGCCCGGCTTACTTCACCGCCGCTACCGGCGGTGGCACCGGAGTCGCCGATACCGCCCGTGGCGTAGAACAGCGCGATGGGATCGCCGGGAACGAGGCGCATCAGGACAAACACGG
>JAPOXI010000015.1 GCA_026707185.1 Chloroflexota bacterium | reverse complement strand
TCTGTCACAACCATCCCAGCGGTGACCCGATGCCGAGCGCCGAAGACACGGCGCTGACGCGGGCGCTGGTCGGCGCGGCCGATCTGCTCGGGATCCAGCTGCTCGACCACGTGATTATCGGCGGCGCGCGAGCGTTCAGCATGCAGGAGCATGGCCTGATGCCGTGACCGCTGCGGACGGTGGGGCCTAGGCGTTGACGTCTGTCGGCGCAGACACGTCGCCGTCTCGCGCCGGCGGTCGCGTCAAATCGCGGACGACGAGCACGTCACACCCTTGAACTTCAGCCCGGCACGCCGGAGGCTGGACGACGGGGATCATTGCCCGAGATCGGTCAGGCCACTCGGCGATGCGTCCGTGCCACGACGGTTCACGAGCCAGAAATCTGGCATGCGACGAGCTCGTCTGCAGGCGGTCTACGTCCAGTAGATATCCGCCGCAAGGCTACGGAATCCTGCGTATCTCCACGGCGGGGAGGTGCGTACAGTTGTCACGTGCGGACGGAACCGAAGACGGCCATGCACGACGAACGTTGCCCCGGCCAGCCCATGGGCATGTCTGGCTCGAGCTTGACGACCGAAGTGCCTGTCGGCCCCAACCGGCCAGTGGTCGACGGTTTACCCGAAGCGGCCGACGACTGTCGTGCCAATCCCCCGAATCGATCGGATGGCCCTCGTCCGCCCCGCACCGTTCGGCGCGCCGGTGATCCGCGATGACGCCGACCACAGCTGCTGAGCCGCCTGCCGTGCTCACTGTTGACGAGGCGGCCGCATTGCTTCGGACCGGTCCAAAGGCCGTACGCCGAGCGGTCCAGGATGGCACGATTCCCTCGTTCCGAGTTGGTCGGCACATTCGCATTCCTTATGCCGCGCTCATGCGGCTAATCAACAGCCCACGTCCGGCCGCTGGTCCCGCGGACCCGCCGGACCTCACCCCTTAGGTGGTACAGCTATGGCTTCAATCCAACGCCTCCGACGCGGAGCATGGCGCGTCCGCGTCTACGACGGACGCGACGACCGTGGTCGCAAGCGCTATCGATCCCGCACAGTCAAAGGCACACGCCGCGATGCCCAACGCGTGGCTTCGGATCTCGAACGCGAGGTCGAACTCGGGGTTTCGGCCGGCGCTGGCCGAAGCTCACTGAGCGGGTACCTGCACGAGCGCTGGCTGCCGCATGTCCGGCTGCACAAGCGACCGGGCACGCATGCCAGGTACGCGGGCATCGTGGCTCGCCACATCGTCCCCGAGGCCGGGCACCTTGCGATGCGCCGGATCTCCCCGGCCGATGTCCAGCACCTCTGCGACGCGGCCATCGAGCAGGGCTTTGCCCCGGCCACGGTGCACCTGATTCATGCGGTCATTCACAAGGCGCTCGCCCAAGCGGTCACTTGGCGGTTGGTGTCGCGCAACGCGGCGGACGCCGTCGAATTGCCGCGGATCCCGCAACGCGCAGTCACCGTCCTCGACCAGCCGGCGCTCCAGCGCTTGTTCGCGACGAACGCGTCGCAGCCGGTCTACCCGCTGTTGGTGCTGGCCGTGCTGGGCGGGCTCCGCCGCGGTGAATTGCTGGGGCTTCAATGGGCGGATGTTGACTTTGACCGCGGCTTTGTGGTTGTGCGCCGGAGCCTCACGCCGGTGCAGGGCCGCGGACTCGTCTTCGGACCGACCAAGACCCATCAGGCGCGAATCGTGGATCTGGGACCATTTGGACTCACCGCCTTGCGGGAGCAACGCGCGCGGCAAGACCGGCAGCGGCAGCGACTGGGCGCGGGCTATGCCGACCATGATCTGGTTCTGTCGGATGCGATGGGCAAGCCGCTGCAGGTGAGTACGGTGTACCGCTGGGTGCGGGCGGCACTCGAGCGGGCGGGACTCCCACGAACCACGCGGCTCCACGACTTGCGGCACACGCACGCCTCGCTGCTGCTGGCGCGCGGTCACGCGCTACCCGTGGTCAGCGAGCGCTTGGGGCATCGGGACAAGACCACGACCGCGAACCTCTACGCGCACGCGCTTCCGACCTCCCAACGGGAGGCCGCACGAGACCTGGACGCCTACATTTCCGGACATCGGGATGACGCGGGGATGACCTGGACCCCCTTAGCAGGAGTCCCCCAACAGGTTTGGGAAGGGTCGATGGAGCGGAAGACGGGATTCGAACCCGTGACCCTCTCCTTGGCAAGGAGATGCTCTACCACTGAGCCACTTCCGCCGGGCCACCAGGGGGCAGCTGCCACATTCTAGCCAGCGGCGTCCTCGTCGGCTAACGGCGAGTCTGGCTCACCCGGTTCAATCTCGGCCAGCAGCTGCGTCAGCAGGTCGGCCAGCGGCTTACGGTAGGCGGCAGGCACCCCGCGCTCGGCCAGCGCCTGCGAGAGCGCCGGACTCGCGGTGTGGAACTGCCAGCTTCGAGCCGAGTCGTCGAGGTCGGGAATCCCCAGGGTCGTGGCGCCCGCGGGGTCGACGAGTCCATCACTAAGAAGCCACCTCACGCCTTCGCCTGGTGCGACCAGCCCGGCGTCTTCCACCATTCGTCCCAGCGCCTGCGCCGCCACGATGTTTGGTACCGACAATCCGCGCGACCAGCGGTTGACGGTGCTCACGCTGGCGTTCACTCCATGTGCCCGCAGGCTCTGCGCGACGTCATCGAACGTCCGGTCCGCGTAGCCCATATAGGCGCGCAACCGGCACGCAAACTCGTCACGTTTGTCGAGAGTCCGTCCTGCCATGGTCGATCAGAACTGCATCCGCAACACTCATTATGTCATTAGTGATATGATCTTGCAAATTTGATAGGTAGTCTCATTTGTGAGAGGATTACTCAAACGGGCGGGCATACCGGTTCTCTCTATCCACGAAGGAGTCCGACCCTTGCTCAGAACCACGGCGCCCCCCGGGCCCCGGAATCGGAATCACGACCGTCACACGCAAACTACTGCGCGAGCACTCGTCCTGGAACCGCGCGTCGCCGTCCTGCGGGCACTGCGCACGTGGGCAGCCGAGCATCCGATTAACGCCACCGACCTGGCGGCCATGGATCGGGTGTTTGCACTATTGGCGGCGGCCGACCATGGGCCAAACCTGGACTTGGTGATGCGCGACGCTCGCCGTCGCGTCATCGGGCGGGCCCGAGAGCGCCGCCGCCTGGCCTCCGACTGACCGCGCGGCAACGCGCGATTACGCGTGCGGAGCGACAGGAGCTGCGAGCCGCGCTGCAAGGCGGAGCGCGTACGCCATCCCGCCAGGATCGGCGATGCCCTGGCCGGCGATGTCGAATGCCGTGCCGTGCGCCGGCGTCGTGAGTCTGACAGGCAGGCCAACGTGGACCGTGACACCCTTGTCGAAGCCAAGGAGCTT
Organism: Chloroflexota bacterium; assembly: GCA_026707185.1. The sequence goes on along the minus strand of JAPOXI010000015.1, from coordinate 12,347 downwards.
GGTCGCGATCTGTCCCTGATCGTGGTACATCATCACCACACTGTCGAACTCACCTTGGCGAGCTCTCAAGAAGATCGTATCCGAGGGGATGGGGCCGCTGACCTGAATCCCGTCGGCCTGGAGTCGCTCAACGGTGGGGCGGATGATTCGGATCTCCTCGTCGCCAAACAGCCCCTTTTCTCCCGAGTGCGGATTCAGCGCGGCTACGCCGAGACGCGGCGATTGCTTGCCCATGCTTCGCAGTGTCCGGGCGGCAAGCCGTATGACGGACGTCAGACGTTCGGGCGTGATCATGTCGGGCACATCGCGCAGCGCGACGTGGGAGGTGACCCTGAACGTGCTGAACTCAGGGATGACGTTCATCTCGCCAAAGAGACCGTCATGCCTCGCGAGGTGGGCGAACATGTGGGCCTCGTCCGGGAAACGCCAGCCGCCGCGGTGCAGGGCGGCTTTGTTGAGCGACGCATAGCAGATGATGTCGAGGGCTCCCTTCGCCGCGAGGCCGATCAAGTGCTTGAGTGTCTCGCCACAGGCGAGGCCAGACTCGGGTGAGACCTTGCCTCTCTCAATCTGGTCGGGATCCATGTTGCCGAGATTCACGACCGGCACGGTGCGGCGAGGCCAGGTCACTTCGTCGAGTGTCGTGTAGACGTCGTAGTCAAATCTCAGACCAGCGTCCCGCATGCCCTGCTCGAGGACGCGTACGTCACCGACGATCACAACACGAGCACGATCGTGGACGGCGCCGGAGGCCATGGCCTTGACGGCAACCTCGGGCCCGATGCCACAGGCGTCGCCGAGCATCAGCCCGATGAGTGGCAGGCCATCAGCGGTCACACACCTTCCCCCTGCCTTGCTGGCCGGTGCGATGTCGCCGGCATCACCACACCGTTAAGTGTCCCGACGAAGATCGATCAGCCTATCCATCTCTGGCGCATTGTGTTGCCCGGCTAACCGCACTGCCACTCCCGAGTCCGTTCCCGCCCGCTATGGTGGCGCCTGCCGGTTCGCCCTCCGCAACTGAGACCTTGCCCATGCCCCGCCTGGACCCGACGGAACTCGTGATCGGTGATGCGCCGCAGTACTTCTTCGACAACGGCGTGGTCAGTGCCGTCGCCAACGTCACCCGTACCGTCCACAGGCCGGCCAAATCGCCGGCCAATCCCGTCATCCAGGCCGACCGGCCCTGGGAGCACATCACCTACTTCTCATTCAACGGCTGGCAGACCTGGCACGACGCGGATTCCGGGCGCACCCACTGCATGTACGAAAACTGGTGGTTGGACCGCGACAAGCTGGCTCGCGGCGAAGGCGGCACCATTCACGCCTGGGCCAACGCCCGCATGCGCTACCTCTACGCCCACACCGACGACGGCGAGACCTTCGCCAAACCCCCGATGGGCATGTTCAGCCACGATGGTGAAGACACCAATATCGTCATGGGCTCGGAAGTCGACGGCTCGCCGCACTCGATGGGCTTGCTGCGAGACCCATGGGAAACCGACGAATCTCGTCGGTTCAAGGCCCTTTACTTCCACGTGCCGCCCACGGAAGAGGAGGTCGGCGGAGGCGTCGTTCGCCACGGCGTCTCGCCCGATGGCATTCACTGGACGCCGCTGGACGAGCCCCCGGTGGTCGGCGCCGAGCGCGCGCGTCTGGACGACACGGCCATCGTCGCCGTCGATCCCGAGTCCCGCGCCTATCTCGCCATCACCCGCCACCCCTTCATGGTTGGCGCGCCCGACCCGCTCCGCCTGCCGCCGCTGGGACCTACCGGCGGCACGCCCACCTATGACGTAGCCACCGACCAGCCTGGCGGCCGCAACCGCCGCCGCGTCTTCATGATGGAAAGCGCCGACTTTCACCACTGGACCCGGCCCCGGCTCGTGCTAGCCCCGGACCCCGACATCGACAATCTCGACACGTCGTTCTACGGCATGTCGATGTATCGGGTCGGCGCCCAATGGCTCGGCTTCATGGGCGTGTTCAACATGGTCAGCAACACCATGCACGTGGAACTGACCCACAGCCGCGATGGACGATCCTGGCGCCGCGTGTGGCCGGGTCGCCCGTGGCTGGAACCCGGCCCGCTTGGCGCCTGGGACCAATTCATGGTCAACGTTTCGAGCGCGCCCGTCACGCAAGCCGGTGAGCTGCGCGTCTACTACGGCGGCTCGCGCAACCACCACGACTGGTGGTTCGCTGGCCCGCCCGAGCAGTACGCCGGATCCACCGCCTGGGACCACCTGCCCGAAGTCGACGACATGAGCAACGTCGGCTACGCCCTCGGCCTGGCCCGCATGCGGCCTGACGGATTCGTGTCGCTGGACGCCGGCCGCGAGCGCGAGGGCCTGATCGTCACCGAGCCGATGGTGGCCCCCGGCGACCGCCTGTGCATCAACGCCCGCTGCCGGCCCGGCGGCTACGTCCGGGTAGAAGTCACCGACGCCCAGGACCGCCCGCTGCCGGGCGCCACTGAAGCCGACTGCGACCCCTTCACCGGCGACGCGCTGAACCACACTGTCACCTGGAACGGAAGCCCGGCCATTCCGCCCGCGGACGCCGGCATCCTCGACCCCCGTCGCCCCGGCGCCCCTTACCGCCGCCTCCGGTTCAGCCTGCGCAACGCTGAGCTTTATTCGTTCCAGTTCACTACGGAAGACGGCGGACTGGCTGGCTGATCCCGAGTTGGGCCTCTCCACAATCTCCAGGCTTTCTGAGCAGGCTGTAGCCGAAGCGGAGCGTTTCGGGGTAGCGGCCGCTGGAGTCGTGCACGAGTAACTCGCGCCGCAGATCGGATTCGAAGTGCTCAGCCTCACGCCCCAGCGTCCGCCGGGAGAGCCTGGAGGTAGATCGGAGATTTCCCAGGATCGAGTCCAGCGTCCAGACGTAGGGATGCGGGAAGTCGTAGGTACCCAGGTCCTCGAATCCGAACATCGACAACACTTTGCGATCGTGATCAGAGCCGCGAGGCCGGGATGGTAGCGGCGCGCTCGTGGTCACGGTGGAGCCGTCGCTCCTCCACCGTCGAACGACCGCTCGCAAAACGTCGTGCCACGGCTCGCGTCCTTGCATCAGACTGAAGCATCCCAGCGTGGCCAGGCCGCAACCGGGCGCGAGCCACTCCATGGCGCGTTCGGCGATCAGGCGCTGATCCAGCCGGTGAAAGGCCTCGCCGATGGCGATGAGTTCAAGGGACTCCGGCGAAGCGTCGACCTCCTCAGCCCGCCCGACCATCCATCGAATGTTCGATAGACCCTGGCCCTGGGCTCGCGCGCTTCCGACCTTGACCATCTCTGGCTCTTGATCGACTGCCCAGACTTCGCTGAAGTACGGCGCCAGCGGGAGCGCCAGGCGTCCCGGACCGCAAGCCAGATCAAGTAGCCTCCCTTGGCCCGTGACGCTGGCGCGATGCCTCAGATCGGCGAGCAGTTCGGCCGGGTAGGGAACTCGGTAGCGCGCATAGGCCTCGGCGGTGCCGGCATAGCTATCGGCGGATAGGTTCGGACTGGCCGGCCCGGTCAGTTGCTGGCCGGCTTTCGTCTCGCTCACCCGTGCTTTGCCGCCTCGCTCGCTCGGCTCGCCATTTTGGCATCGCCGATCAGTCGTTCGAGAGGCGGCCTATGTGCCAAGTCAAAGGCTAATTTTGAATTGGCACACTATTCTCGGTAACATCAACGCATGGCAATCCCGCGTGACCTCGCACCCCGACTGGTGCGAGCGGCGCAGACAGCGCCATCCATCACCCTGACCGGTCCTCGGCAGAGCGGCAAGACTACCCTTGCCCGGGCCGTGTTTCCCGAGCACAGCTACGTCAGCCTGGAGGCTCCGGACACGAGAGCGTTTGCCGCCGAGGACCCCCGCGGCTTCCTTGCCCAGTATCCCGACGGCTCCATCATTGATGAAGTTCAGAGAGTCCCGGACCTTCCGGCTTATCTTCAGGAAGTCATCGACGGCGATCCGCGACCCGGCCGCTGGATCCTCACGGGGTCTCAGAACCTCGCCTTGGCCGCGTCGGTCAGCCAGTCATTGGCCGGGCGAACATCGGTGCACTACCTCCTTCCGCTTGCGCGCCGCGAAGTCGTGCGCTTTGACGAGCACCCTCGAACGTTGGAAGAAGCCCTGTTTGCCGGCGGTTATCCCCGCATCTTCGACCGCAGGACCGACCCTTCGGAGTGGCTCCGGTCATACGTGGCCACTTACCTGGAACGCGACGTGCGGACAATCAGCCAGGTCGGCGATCTCGCAACGTTCCAGCGATTCGTCGAGTTGTGCGCGGGGCGAACGGGCCAGATGGTCAACTTTCTCTCGCTCGCGAGCGACTGCGGCGTGTCACAGCCGACGGCAAAGGCCTGGCTCAGCATTCTCGAAGCCAGCTTCATCGTATTCCGTCTGCCGCCGTTCCACAGGAACGTCGGCAAACGTCTCGTCAAGACTCCGAAACTGCACTTTTTTGACACCGGTCTGGCCTGCTGGCTGATCGGCATCCGCGCCCCGGAGCAGCTCCGGACGCACCCGCTGCGAGGCGCCATCTTCGAGACCTGGGTGGTCTCCGAGATCGTCAAGCATCGGCTCATCCGCGGCGAAACGCGGGGCCTCGGCTTTTACCGAAATCGAGAGGGTGCTGAAGTCGATCTGGTGATTGAACGTCCGTCCGGCCTGACGCTGGTTGAGGCCAAGTCGTCCCAGACTCCAGCCTCAAGCCTTTTCGGCGGGGCGCTACGCGTTCAACGCCAACTGGCTGCCGCTTCTCTGTCGTGCGACGTCGCGGTGATCTATGGCGGTGGCGAATCCCAAGACAGAACAGCCGGTCGCCTCATCCCCTGGGACAGCGTCCACCAAGCAGCGGAATAGCGACTGTCAGATTTCGGGTCGGCCGACTCAGCTACGCGTGTCAGTCGGCAAACACGAACCAAAGGCCGGCTTAGGGGCACCTACCGTTGACACCCGCCCACCCGAGATTCATCGAGGGCTGCCGACTGCCCTGACCGAGGTCATCCGAGCGAAGCTGCGAGCAGGCGTCCGCGATCGGGCGTGGCTGACGAAATGCCTGCCAGTTGCCGGACGCGCCACAGCGTCGCCTGGTTGGCCGTCACCACCGGCCTGCCCAGCGACGCCTCCATCGCAGCGATGACTTCCGCCGTCCGCATGCCGGTGCAGCTGATAAACACCGCGTCCGCTTCGGACCTGTCCACCTGGGACTCCACGATCTGTCGAGTCTCGGCGGGCTCCACGGCTTCGATATCGCAACGAAGGTTCAATCCGACCATGGACGCCACCATGAATCCGGCGGCTTCCAGATAGGCCCGCAGCCGGTCGTTCAGGTCGTCGATGTGCGGCGAAAGCACCGCCACGGACTGCACGCCCAGCACTCGCAGGGCCGCAACGACAGCCGATGAGGTCGTCGTCGCGGGCAACCCGGATGCTGCCTGCATTGCCGCGATGATGGCGGCGTCGCCTTCCGGACCCAGCACATAGCTGCCTGACGTACAGCCGTACGCCACGACCTGCGCCCCACGCTCAGCCAGCCGCCCCGCCGCGCGGCCGTTCTCGGGATCTCGAGCCAGTCTCTCCACCAGCGCCAGCGTGATGTTCTGTTCCGGCTCCGGATCGGTCCTCGTGGGTTCGATGTCCACCACGAGATCGGGCCCGAGAAACCGATTCAGTTCCGCCCGGTGCCGGTCCTGCACAGGTTCCGGCCACACGATTCCGATCTGACGTGTGTCCACGGACGCTATCGCTCGATCAGTTCCCGCGGCCCGCGCGTCAGCACCTGGCAGCCGTCGTCGGTGATCACGCTCGTCTCGCTGAACGCCACTCCAAACTCCCCCAGCCGCCGCACGGCAACCGGGTGGTGAAACACCACGCCGGGTTCCAATACGGAATCTTCGTCGCTTCGTATAAAGCCGGAACCGTCGGCCCAATTGGGTGGGAATCCCGCCCCGATGCCGTAGCCGAATGTCCCGTGAAACACCAGGTCGTCGCCTGCGGCCGCCAGTTCCTGCCAGCCCGCCTCCGCCGCGTCGCGCGCGGCGACACCGGGACCCATGGCCTCAAGTACTGCGTCTAGGGCGGCGAGGCACGCGTCGGCGGCTGCCCGCACCTCGTCGGAAGGTGGACCGATGGTCAGTGTGCGCATCTGCGGCGCCGTGTAGCGCTGCACGCATGCGCCGATCTCAAGGAGCACGTTGTCGCCCGGGTGAATGGTGTGGCGTTTGTGGGTGGTGTGCAGCATTCCCGAGCGGCCGCCACTGGTGACGATTGGTGTCAGGCACGGGTACTCGCTGCCGGCCCGCGCCATGGCCTCGAACGCCGCGCCGGCGACGTCGCCGTCGGCGACTCCCGCCGCTGCCGTTGAACTTGCGGCTTCCATCGCTGCTCGCGTAGCCACCGCCGCGCTGCGGATGTGCGCGATCTCAGCGGCCGACTTGCGCCGCTTCAGCTCAATCAGCAGGTCGGTGGCGTCGACAAGCTCCGCCAGCGGTAGCGCGTGTGCCAGCTCGGCGGAAAACGCGGTCGTCGCGCCCCACGCGGCGCCGTCGAGCCCTATGCGCCCGCGTGTCGCACCGTGCTCGCCCAGCAGTTGCGCCGCATACGCCGGCCGATCGATGTGCTCCGGATATCCGTGCAGATCCTCGAACCACACGCCCAGCAAGGCGCCGCCGAACTCGGGCGGATCCATCGCCAGTGCCGGTTCGCCGTCGCCAGGCACAATCAGGCATGCGCCGCCGTCAGCCGCGAAGGTCTGGTAGCCGGACAGGTAGAACACGCTCGCCGGGTTCATCACCACCAACGCGTCCAATTCCTGCGCGTCCATCGCAGCCCGCGCCCGCCCCAGGCGTTCCTGGTACTCGGCCGCTGCAAACGCAGGCTCCGGTTCCAGATCCCCCAGGCTGGTTTCAGGGAACGAACCTCCGCTCAGACTCGCATGCACCCGCATGGACGCGACCTCCTATTGGCTATCGAAATCGGCGCGGGCCCCACTGGGCCTCGTAGTACGGGGCAATCATGCGTCCCGGCGGCGCCACGGCGTCCAGCCGTTCGCGGTCGGCGTCGGTGACCGTTACGTCCAGCGCGCCCAGGTTGCCCTTCCAATGCTCCAGCGTGCGCGGGCCTACGATCGGCGCGGTAATCCCGGGCTGTGCCATGTTCCAGGCGAGGGCCAGTTGGCCGGGGCTGCAGCCCTTGTCGTCGGCAATGGCTGACACCTCGTCCATTACGGCAAACGCCGCTTCGCTGTGCAGGTTTCGCTGCTCCTGCGTCTCCGGACTTTTCTGGAACCGTGTGCCGGGCGGTGCGGCCGTGTTGCGCTTGTAGATTCCGGTCAGAAACCCGCTGGCCAGCGGCGCCCACGGGATGATGCCGATGCCGTATGTCTGCGCCATCGGTACCAGTTCCCGTTCGATCCGGCGGTCAAGCAGGTGATACGGCGGCTGCTCGCAGATGGGTCGGTTCAGGCTCAGCTTCTCGGCCACCCACAGGGACTCCACCACCTGCCAGGCCGGCCACGTGCTGGTGCCGATGTAGCGCACTTTGCCGCTTTGCACCAGGTCGTCAAGCGCGCGCAGCGTCTCATCGGGCGGAACGTCCGGCGACGGGCGGTGAATCTGGTACAAGTCGATGTTGTCCGTCTGCAAGCGCCGCAGCGACGCCTCGCACTCCTCCAGGATGTGCCGCCGGCTGTTTCCCTGCGCGTTCGGATCCTCGTCGTCCATCGCAAAGTGCACCTTCGTCGCCAGCACCGTCCGCTGCCGCCGGTTCGGCTCCCGCAGCGCCTCCCCCACGATCGTCTCGCTCGTCCCGCGACCGTACATATTGGCCGTGTCGATGAAGTTGACCCCGGCATCCAACGCGTGATCGATGATCGCCAGCGATTCCCCTCGGCTGGTGGCGTTCCCGAAATTCCAGCAACCGAGGCACAGCGGGCTGACCTTCACTCCGGTACGACCCAGATTTCGGTAATTCACTGCGCTCGCTCCGTGCTCCTGGACGCTGCGACCACCGAGGCGAGTGTGTCACGTTCGCCGCTCCAACGCAGCCAGGGACCGCCTAAGCCATCCAAAGATCCTGCTCCTTGAACAATGCGGTTGAGCGATCGCTTCCTTTAAATCGTCCTGGGGTTGTCTGGCGCACGCTTCCGTCGACTTGATTCGTTTGGCGACCTGCCGCGACTCTCAACTGCATCCGACCGCAGTCCCCGACGAGTCCCATAGGCTTCTGGCACGTCGGCCCTGCGTCCGACACGCCCATCGGACCCGCCAAGTTGATCGTTGCTATCCGCCGTGGCACCCGGCATACCAGTGCTCAACCTCGTCGCAGGACAACTCGGGCCAGTCGCCATCGATCCATGCCGCAATGTCAATCATCACCTCTTCGTCGACATGACCCACGGAACGGAGCGCGGGAGGTCTTAGCTTCGTAACGTCGAACAGGCCATGGACATGACCCTTGTACGCGCGAAACGCGGCATCCCCCCGCCGGCGCAAGCTCGAGAGCCACGCTTCGTGGTCCTCAATAGGCGATACCCCGACCCTGTCGCCAATTATCACGAACATGGGAATCGGCAGATAGCGCGCTACGTTTTCCGGTCGATATGAAGCCAGGTCGAGGTGGTAGGCGATCCGGACACCGAGTTCCTTCGGATCACCGTCTTCTTTGGCGGCAGCTTCGATTGCGGCGGCACGTGCTTTCAGTACCTCAATGCTGTGTTGCTCGCTCTCCGAGACTGTCCTGTCCACCTTGGCGTGCTCCTGTTGCATGCGCCATGCGGAGTCCCAGACGTAGCCGCTGGAAGGCGAAATAAGCACCAGACCCGCCAGATCGGGATCCAGGCTGGCGACGCGCGGCATCGCGAAGCTAGCGACGCTGATCCCGAGCAGATAGACGCGGGCTGGATCGACACGAGGCGTCAGCCGCAGCCGCCCGATTGCCGCCAGCGCGTCATCCACGTACTCCTCCGCGAGAGTGAACATTGGTTGTCGCGCGGCCGACAGCGCGTGGGTTACGGACCGCTCGGCGAAACGCAGGGAGGCCACCCCATGCGTGGCGAGTCCCTGGGCCATATCCCGATCCCAGCGGTTCGGACTCTCCCCCGCAAAGCCACCGCCTGGGCCGATGATCACCACGGCCGGAAACGGTCCTTGCCCCTTCGGCATGGTCAGCGTGCCGGCAAGCTCCCAGGGAGCCTTGCCAAACGTCACCCGGAACTCGTCAAAAGCTTCCGGCGGCGCGTATGGAGGTGGCGGCGACTCGGGTGCCGGCCCCAGGTCTGTCAGAATCGACAGGTAGCTGAACCACCCGATCCGACCGTCAGGCGTGAGGTTTATTGCGGTGTAGGCGTCGCGCCTGGACTCTAGCGCTTGCCCGTTTCCACTCATTGTTAGGCGCAGCACGACCCGCAGATGGTCGGAGGACGCGTCGTACGCCAGCGGCGAGAACGTCTCGATGGCAATCAGGTCGGGGTGATTCGCCGCCACCACGAGCCAGAATCCCTCCAGGCCAACCTCGCACAGCCCGCCTCGTCCCAGCTGCTCGAGTGCCAACATCCCGTAGGCTGTTTCATAGTCGTCGTCCGCCATAGCCCCCACGAAGGTGCGTGCGCGCTCCTCCGGATCGAACGCAAAAGGCGCCGCCTCAAAGTCCGCCGCCGCCGGCGTCACTGCCTCGCAAGCCGGAACCGTGTCCGCGCTACGGATGAGCGCAAGCGCGAGAACGACGCTGCCAACCAGCCCTATTGCCAGAGGAAGCAAAACGTTCGCTCGCCGAGCTAATCGCACGTGCCGGGTACCTGGCCAGAGCCGTATGAACTGCCTGTCGTGCCCTCATTTCGACAATTGTGCCGGCCCATAGTGAAGTCTCGCGGAATGCAACTTCCAGCGATTCCTCGCGAGCTACAGCTGGTCATGACCCGCGGCGGCTGTTCGTAGTTTGAAAGTGACGTCTCGCGGCCCGTGGCGTTGCCGAAGTTCCAACACCCCAAACACAGCGGGCTGACCTTGACCCCACGACCGAGACTTCGGTATTCCACGACGCCTGCTCCGACCCGGAAGCTCTAATCGCTTGCGCGGCGAGTGTGTCACGCTGTCCGCCCAGGCACAGCTTTCCCGGCTTCACGCGGCGCCCGGTTGCGAGGCATCCGTGGTCCGGGACTTGGACGCGCGTGTTCGTGCGCCGGCACGGGAGGCAGCGGTCGCTCCGCTAAACTTCCGTTCGTTCCCCTCGAGTGGAGGGCGCCCGCATGGCCAGACGCCCGAACATCCTGTGGATCGTTATGGACTCGCAGCGGCCCCACAACATTGGGGCCTACGGCGACCCGCGCGGGGTGACCCCGGTCCTGGACCAACTGGCGGACGAAGGCGCCGTCTTCGAACGCAACATCACCTCCGCACCGTGGTGCCTGCCGTCGCACGCCTCGATGATGACCGGCCACTACGCCAGCACCCACGGGGCCGACGGCCGGCACGAACGGCTGAGCGAGGAGTATCCGACGATCGGCGAGGAACTGACCGAACTCGGCTACGCCACCGTGGGCATCTCCAACAACGCCTACATGAGCGCCTCGTCGGCCCTGCACCGCGGATTCATGGACTGGAGCTATGTGCTGCCGCCGCTGGGTAAGCCAGACGACGATAAGGGCGGCGCGCAGGTGGTGCGGCAGATGCTGAGCTGGCTGCGCGGGCACGAAGAGGACGAGCGACCGTTCTTCATGTTCGTCAACATCAACGACACGCACACGGCTTACATTGCGCCCGAGCCGTGGCACTCGCGCTGGGCGCCGGATGTCAGTCGCGATGAGGCCCGCGAACTCAACCGCGCGCAAGGCGGGTTCGCCGATCCTTCGCGCATGGACGGGATGCCCGACGACGTGCGGGACAAGCTGTACGCGCTGATGGACGGCGAAGCGGCATATGTGGACGATCTGATTGGCCGGGTTGTCGACTACCTGCGGGACGCTGGAACGCTGGACGACACGATGGTGGTGGTGACCTCGGATCACGGGGATGTGATCGAGGAACATCCGCCGTACTGGAACCATCAGTTGACGGTGTTTGAGGCCGTGGCGCATGTGCCACTGATCGTGCGCTATCCGGCGGCGTTCGAGGCGGGCACGCGGGTGTCGGCGCTTACCCAGACCCACGACGTCGTGGCCACGATCTACGACCTGATCGGCGCAGAGCGTCAAGAGGAGTGGCTCGGAGAGAGCAGCCACAGCCTGCTGCGGGCTCGCGACGGCGACTCTCGGACCTATGCCCTCTGCGAGTTCGCGTTTCCCGTGAACATGCTGGAACGCGTCACGCGCCAGGGCCGGGCTTTCGAACTACGTCGCTTCTTCCGGGCGCAGCGGGCCTACTACCGCGACGACTGGAAATACATCTGGACCAGCGACGGCCGCGACATGCTGTACAACCTGGCCGATGATCCCACCGAGCAGGTCAACCTGTTCGACGGCGAGAACGACCGGGCGCGGGAGTTCTACCTGGAGCTGGAAGCCGTGCTGGGCCGGATCCCGGTGAACGATTACGGCGACTGGATGGTGACGGAGTACATGAAGGGCACGCCGAAAGAGAGCTGGGAGAAGATTCGGCGCTGGGGCTATCTGCGGCCGGGCCAGGCCGATAAACCTGCCTTCCGAAACTAGGTCAACGGCCGGCGGCTAAGCGGTCAGGGCGCCCGGCCCTCCATAATCCCGGCGCGGCGTGTTTCGAGTGGCACACGCAGACCGTCGCGGTGCGCGTGGCGGCGAAGCAGACCTTCCCGGTCGTAGTCGAAGCGTTCGATGCTCGGCTGGAGACGGCCGTCCGCCTCGGTGACCGTGAGGAACGAGGGCCGATCGTCGTTGACCGAGAGGTCTGGATCGTCGACGCGCCGATCGATCACCCGTCCGCTCGGGTCTCGATAGCGGAACAGCGGCACCGCGACCGTACCGGGGTTGGCCAACGCACCGGCGGCACCCTGGCTGATGAAGGGGTAGTGGGTGTGCCCGATCACGGTCAGGTCCACGGTGGGATCGGCAAAGATCTCCGAGAGCTCGGCGGGCCGAAGTCGCCAGTTGGTGTTCTCCGTTGTGCGCAGATTGAAGTGGCCGTGCATGAGTCGCAGGGAGTGACCCCGCCAGTGCACATCCAGAATGTCGGGCAGGGACTGCACGAACGCGAGTTGGTCCGGCGTCATTTCCAGGTAAGCCCCGAGTTCGGTATCTCCGGGCGCGCTTTCGCCTGGCGGCGGCTCGGCACTGAGGTACTCGAAGATCGCGCTGTCGTGGTTGCCTCTTGTCGTGCGTCCGGTGGCGCGGCGCATCGTCCACTCCAGCGCGTAGCGGCCGTCGATCCCGCCTTCGAAGATGTCAC
>JAPOXI010000126.1 GCA_026707185.1 Chloroflexota bacterium | reverse complement strand
CAGCCCAACCTATTCCTTTGTGCTGATCGAAGCGCTGCACAAGATCGTCGGACACCGTCGCGCCCGCCGGCACCGCTTGGCGCAGGGCCTCGAATGACTCTCGGTCCGGCGTGACATTGAGATCCAGAAACACGGGACGAACGCGATAGAGCGAGTCGACGCCGTCGCGGACAAGGAGTTCGAACAGCTCGGGATCAGCTAACCAGCGCTGGGCGCGCGGCGGCAGACCGGCGGACCAGGCTTCGCTGGCGTGGATGTAGTCAACCCCCAGCCTCTTGACCGCCGCAGGATCCAGATAGCGAATGGCATCGTTGTGCTCGGATCCAGTCTTGGGTCGTAAATGCAGAAGATCCGCAAAGCCTGCCGCATTGGGGCGACCAGTGACGATCGAAAACTCTTGTGGTCTTGGGGATAGCACTCGTGCATCAACCGGGGTGTGGTCGCGGACATAGTCCAGAACTGACCTGGAGGCCGCGTGCGGAAGCCCATAGCGGCCCATTAGCCATCCGTCGAATTCGCGCTGCTCGGGCGAAGCGTTTGCCACTTGGACCCCACGGTTCAGTGCCACCGCTACGGTTCGTGCCGGTGCAGCTACGGTGGGCCAGACCGCGAGAACGAAGAAGCCTGCTAAGGCTGTATAACGCCATCGTCGGCTTAGACCCTGCAAGGTGCTGCTGAGCGAAACCAGGAGTGCCACCAGCGCAAGAGTGCGCGCGTGACCGTCAAACCGATAAACATCGTGCGGGACGATGGTGTACTGCACCGCGAATGCGGCGAGCATGAAGGCTCCGCTTCCAATCGCCAAAGTCAACACAAGACGATTGCGCCTGGCCAGAAGCCCTGCTGCGAGGGCCACGATCACTGGGCCCAGTCCTAGCAGCCCGATGCCGCTAGCGCCCGCACCAAATGAACCGAATGGCCGTCGGCTGGCAGCATCCTCGATCCAGCCTATTGAGAGACCCGAAGCCGAAGAGCCGACGAGGGCATCCGTTACGATCCCACCGCTCGCGACCAGCAACAATCCCGCGGTCGTTGGCCACGCAGCCGCGCGCGCAACCAGGTGCCAGCCGCTTCGGCGCTCTCTCCACTCAGACAGCCACTGAACAGCACTCAGCAGGACCCACAACAAAAGTGTCATCGCGGCAATGGCTTCGCCGACGAGACCAAGAAAGCCGACAAGAGCCGCGAGAGTCAGCCCTGTCCCTGCCGAACGACGATTGCTGGCAGCTAGCCTCTCGAGAATCACCACCGCCAGTGCATATGCAAGCACGAACGCAGGCTTCCAGATATTTGGGGGCGACACGACAATCTCGGTAGGCCATGGCCACTCCACGACTGGCCAATAGATGTCGGCCAGCGAGGCTCGAATTCCAGCCGCTGGCAATCCAGCCGGAACCGGGACCTGCAGGATGGTGGGGGCCGCTGGTTCCCTGAAGGCGAGTGTCCAGCCGCCGGCCGTCAGCAAGAGCGGGGCAAGAACCAGAACGATCGGCCACGAAGCCCGGCGCTTCAGAGTCGACGCAATAATCAGGGCAAAGCCCATCCACACGTAGGCACAGACCAATTCGGTCACAAAGGCTAGGTCTGGGCCGAACGGAGGCGTCAGCAAACCGATCAGCATGTCCACGCCGTAGTGATACGGGGCGGCCTGACCCGGATTCCATGGAAGGACCGGCGGAAATCCGCCGGCCCGAATTGAGGCAGCAAGGCCAAGATGCGCTTCGAAGTCTGGTATCAGCAACGTCTGGCGGACCGCCAGCGCTCCCCAGAAGATGATCAGGGCCGCACCAGCGAATCCGACCAATGTTCGCGCCGACGGGGTTAGCCTCGACGGCGCGCGATACGCCAGCGCCACCCCGAGCGCACACACCGCCACCCAGGCTACGAGCGCACCTGCGCGACCTGGCACGAGATACATAACAGAGTTGACCGCCAACCCCCAGAGCGCGAGTCCAATCACCAACCCCTGCGCCAGCGCGGCTAGGTCGTCCGACTGCCGCAGCGCCACGCGTGCAACCACATAACCAATCGCCGCCAGCGCGACGAGCTCCAGAGCGAGCACTACCAAACCTGGAATGACAGTTGGATCGACCGTCACTCAGGCACCGTCCGTCTCGGCGGCTGGCTGCCGCCCGCGTTGCCATTCGCGGCCGCGTGATGCCCCAATGCCGCCTGAGGATCTGGCTCTCAGCCCAAGAACAACCGGTACTCCCCGCCTCGCGGGTTCTCAACTTCAGCTGGGTACAGCAGATTTCGCGACATGCCAAGCGCTCGCGCGGCGATCGCCCGGTTAATCTCCGGCACCTGTTCCAGCGCATCCAGTTCAGACAGAGTTAGATACTCCGCTCGGTCGACTTCATCACCCGGCGACGGCTCGCCGGCCTCCGGCCGCATCAGAAACACCACGTACGTACTGTTGGTGTCGTCCCAGCGAGTGCGAATTGCCAGGACGCCCTGGACAGAAGCCTCCACGCCGGTTTCCTCCCGCACCTCGCGCACCACCGCCGCATCCAGGGTCTCCTCGCGGTCAACGAACCCGCCCGGAATCTGCCAATTGCCGCGGCCGTAACGGGAGGCGCGACGGACGAAGAGCACCGCACGCCCGCGGACCACGGCGCCCCCCACGCCAACGTTATAGCCCTGGTTGTACTGCGCCAGGCTCATGGGCGCATGTTCCCTTGATTGGTGATTGCCCTACAGGTAGGCCGCCCGATTATGGACCATGCCGAACGGGCTGTTCGGGGGTCGCTGAGCTCGGACGTGCCGGGCGAATGCACCGACGCAGCGTCGCCGGCCGCTGACGGTGTGAGTCTCGCCGCGTTGGAGCCACGCGCCCAAGCTCCCTAGAATCAAACAGGCGCACGTCGCCACCCCAACCACTGGTCACCAAAACCATGCTCTTTGACTTTCAGACCCACACGTTCTTCAGCGACGGCGTGCTGTCGCCAATGGAACTGTTGCGCCGTTGCCATGTCTCCGGCTACACGGCCATGGCCATTACCGACCACGCCAGCCCGGCAAACGTGCAGAGCATTGTCGAAGCCGTGGCCCGCGACTGTCGAGAGGCAGAAGCTGCCTGGGGCATGGTCGCCTTGGCCGGCGTGGAAATCACCCACGTCCCACCGGTAGCGATCGACCGCGTGGCACGCCTGGCCGCGGAAGCCGGCGCGGAATTCATTGCCGTTCACGGCGAGACCATCGTGGAGCCGGTGGCCGCGGGCACTAATCGCGCGGCCCTCGAATCCGAATTCGTGCATGCCCTCGTGCATCCCGGCCTGCTCAGCCCAGAACTGGGCCATGTCGCTCGGCAAAACGGCAAGTTCGTCGAACTCTCGGCCCGTCGCGGCCACTCACTCACCAACGGCCATGTGGCGAACGTATGTCGGGAGGCGGGAGCGAAGCTCATCGTGAACAGCGATGCGCACGAACCCGGTGACCTGCTCACCGAAGCGTTGACCCGCCGGGTTGCGCGCGGCGCCGGCCTGGACGCCGATGAGACGGAGACGGTCCTGGTGGACAACCCGCTCGACCTCCTCGCGCGACTGGGTCGATCCATCGCGGAAGGCTCCTGACCCCCAATGGCGGACACCACACTGCTGCGAGGCGACCAGCAGACAGCGGCAGAACACGACGAGACTGATATGAGCCGGCAATCCGGCGGTTTCGACGATGGCCCCATCGAGGTTGACCTGCCAGTGCTCCCGCTCCGCGGCGAGACCCTGTTCCCAATCCCGGACACGGTCAACTCATTCGTCGTGGGTCGCGAGCAATCCCTGGCTGCAATCGAAGAGGCATTGAGCCTCGACCGCCGCGTACTGGCAATCAGTCAGCACGACCCCGACGCCGAAACCGTGACCTTTAGCGACCTGCACGAGATTGGAACCGAAGCCAAGATCGCGCGCGTGCTCAAGCTGCCGGATGGAAGTACGAGCGTGCTGGCCGAAGGCATCCGGCGAGTGCGGGTCATCTCCCGGGTTGCCGAACACCCCTTCATCCGGGCGATCGGCTGGGTCGTGGAAGATCTGGACGAAGCGCCGGCCGACGCCCAGGACTTGATGCCGCGCACGCTGGAACTGTTCCATCACGTCGTGGAACTCAACGATGCGACGCCTGACGAGGCCTACATCCGCGCGATGAACGCCGAGACGCCCGGCTTACTGGCCGACATCGTGGCGGCCTCCCTCAACCTGGTGCCCGGCACCCAGCAGGAAGTGCTGGAAATCCGGGAAGTCTCTGAGCGGTTGCGGCTGGTACACGCCGTTCTCGAAGAGGAAATCCGCGTATTGGAGCTCGAACGACAACTCCGCGACGACGTGCGCGAGGAAGTCGACAAAGACCAGCGCGAGTTCATCCTGCGCGAACAACTCCGAACCATCACCAAGGAGCTCGGCGAAACCAGCGCCCAGAACACCGAGATCGGCGAGTTTCGCGACAAACTCGAAGCCGGCGCCTATCCACCGTCCGTCATAGAACGCGGGCTCAAGGAAATCGACCGGCTCAACGCCATGCCGCCGGGGTCCCCCGAGGCGAGCATGGTTCGGAACTACCTGGAGTGGCTTACGGAACTCCCCTGGAAAAAGCGCACCCGCGACAACACTGACATCAAGCGAGCGGCGCGAATCCTGAACACCCACCACCATGGCCTGGATCGGGTGAAGGAACGGCTGCTCGAGTACATCGCGGTCCGCCGGCTGGCGCGCCAGTCGCGTAGCCCGATTCTGTGCTTCGTCGGTCCGCCTGGGGTCGGAAAAACCAGCCTTGGCCAGTCCATCGCCCAGGCGCTGTCGCGCAAGTTCGTGCGGGTATCGCTTGGTGGCGTTCGAGACGAAGCCGAAATCCGCGGACATCGCATGACCTACATCGGATCCATGCCGGGCCGCATCCTGCAAATGATGCGCCAGGCAGGAACCGTGAATCCCGTGTTCATGATTGACGAACTAGACAAGCTGGGCGTGGACTTCCGCGGAGATCCTTCCGCCGCGCTCCTCGAAGTTCTCGATCCCGAGCAGAACGCGGCCTTCAGCGACCATTATCTCGAAATCCCCTACGACCTCAGCCGCGTCATCTTTATCGCGACCGCCAACACGCTGGATGGCCTGCCGCCGGCGCTAATCGACCGAATGGAAGTCGTGGAACTCCCCGGCTACGTGGAGGACGAGAAACTCGCCATAGCTGAGCGATTCCTCGTCCCACGAGAACTGGACGAACATGGGCTGGAAGCGGATGCCGTACGTTTCACGCGCGGCGCGTTGACGCGGACTATCCGCGAATACACGCGCGAGGCTGGCGTGCGCGGGCTCACGCGGTCTATCGCCGCCATGGCGCGCAAACGAGCGCTCGCACGGGCTGAAGGGCGGGACGCCAACTGGACTATTCGCGCTCGCGACGTGCCCAACGTCCTGGGACCTCCCCGCTTTCGCTTCGGCGCCACCGAATCAGAGGCCAGCGTTGGCGCCGCAATGGCCGTGTTCAGCACGGCAGCCGGCGGCGACCTGTCGCCCGTGGAAGTCTCGTTGGCGCAAGGAACCGGCGGGATCATCCTCACTGGGCTACTCGGCAGCGTCATGCAGGAGTCGGCCCACGCGGCCCTGACCTACGCGCGAGCACGGGCCGACCGGCTTGAGAACGACCGGCGCGACTTCGCCCAACTGGACGTACACGTGCACGTCCCCTCAGGTGCATTGCCGAAAGAAGGGCCGTCGGCGGGCTTGGCCGTCGTGGTGGCCCTTATTTCCGCCCTCACGGGCGCCAAGGTTCGCCACGACCTCACGTTGACCGGCGAAATAACGCTACAGGGCCGCGTGCTGCCAGTCGACGCCATCAAGCCGAAGGTGCTGGGCGCACACCGGGCCGGCGTGCGCCTGTTCGTGCTGCCGCAAGGCAACCGCCAGGACTTGGCGGAACTTCCCGCGCACATCCAGGCCGACATTCAATTCATCGAAGTCACCACCGTCGAGGATGCGCTCCAGCACGCGCTCATCGACAGCGTCTAGCCTGGCGACCAGCCGCCGCGATTCCGCTTGTGCCGTTGCCCTCCCGCTATGCTGACCCACAGGCGGCTCTCGCCGCGCCCCGCCAATCCCGGATTCGTTGATGTTCGGACCGTTCAATGCGCTGTTGGGTCTCTTTTCGCGTGACCTCGGGATTGACCTGGGCACCGCGAACACGCTGGTCTACGTCAAGGACCGCGGCATCATGCTGGCGGAGCCCTCGGTCGTTGCCACCGACACGCACACGTCGCGCGTGCTCGCCGTCGGCGCCGAGGCAAAGAAAATGGTTGGGCGCACGCCCACCAACATCGTCGCCAGCCGTCCGCTGCGGGATGGGGTGATCGCCGACTTCGACACCGTGCATGCCATGCTGTCGTACTTCATCGGGCAGGTGCACGGGGAACTGCCGATCGCCGCCCGACCACGCGTAATCGTTGGCGTGCCCTCCGGCGTTACCGAAGTCGAAAAACGTGCCGTGCACGAGGCCAGCCTGCAAGCCGGCGCCCGCGAGGTCTACCTGATCGAGGAGCCCATGGCAGCCGCCATTGGTGCTGGGCAGCCAATCCAGGAGGCCAGCGGGAGTATGATCGTGGACATTGGGGGCGGCACCACCGAAGTCGCCGTGATCTCATTGGGCGGCGTGGTCGTGAGCCACAGCATTCGGATTGCCGGCGACGAGATCGACGAACAGATCGTGGACTACTGCCGCAACGCGCACAACCTGCTGATCGGGGAACGTACCGCGGAGGCCTGCAAAATCGCCATCGGGTCGGCCGCGTCGGGACTTCAGGAAGAAACCACGCTGGTGCGCGGACGCGATCTCCAAACTGGCCTGCCACGGAAAGTCGAATTGACCGAGGGCCAGATTCGTGAAGCCATCAGCGGTCCGGTTACCGAGATCGTTGAAAACATCAAGCTCGCGCTCGAAGCCACGCCCCCAGAATTGCTGGCCGACGTAATGGAACACGGCATTGCCGTCGCGGGCGGCGGCGCCCTGTTGCGCGGACTTGACAAGCGCATCGAGCAGGAAACCGACATTCCCGTCCACATCGCCAACAACCCGCTGGAGGCGGTGGTGCGAGGAACCGGCGCGTGTCTGCACAACCTCGAAGCCTTTCGCGAGGTGTTCGTCGCGGAGAACGCCGCGCCCTACGTGTAGTCGGCACCGGGATGCGCGGCGGCCAGCAGTCGGTCCTGTTGCTCCTGACGCTGGTCGTCGTCGCGGTGGTGCTGGCGGCGCTGCGAAACACCGAAGCCGGGTCGGCGGCCCAGGGCGCAGCCTTGGCCGCTATCGCCCCAGTTCGCTCCGCCCTCAGCGGCGTGGCATCCGGGGCTGCCGCCGCCCTCGCTGACGCTCAGCGGTTTGACGACCTGCGAACTGAAAACGAGGCGCTGCGCGCCGAGGTAGTCCAATTGCGTTCGGCCGCAGCCGGCATTCAGGCCACCCGCCGGGAGAACGAGGCCCTGCGCGCCGCGCTCGACTACCAGCGCACGAACACCGAGTGGTCGCTGCTGGTGGGACGGGTGGCAGGGCGCGACAGCGTTGACGCGCTGGACACCCTGATTATTGATCGCGGCGCCGTGGACGGAGTGCGCGTGGGCATGGCGGTAGTCGCTAACGGCAGCCTGGCCGGTCGTGTGCTCGCGGTTACCACAACGTCGGCCGACGTGCTGCCGATTCAGAGCAGCCAAAGCGCCGTCAACGCCGTCGCCCAGGGTGAGGACGGCTCGGCCGACGGCATCGTCGAGGGCGACGACAACGGCGGCCTGGTGTTGACCCGAATCGAGCCTGACGCTCCGCTCGCCATCGGTGACCTCGTCGTTACCTCTGGCCTCGGCGGCGGATTTCCCCGCGGACTTCCCGTCGGCCGCGTCATTGCCATCTTCACCTCGCCGGAAAATGTCTTCCGCGAAGCCGCCGTTGAGCCGTTCGTTCGCTCCGAGCGCCTGGATGTCATCCAGATCATTGTCGAGCGTGTGCCCGGGTCGCCATGATGATCGCCAGGGTTTTCCAGCCGCGCCCCGGCCGGCGCCTTTGGATCGGCTACATCGGCTCCGTCCTGCTCGTCCTGATGCTCGGGCTCTTGCAGACCTCGGTCTTTCCGTCCTTCGCGATTGTCGGCATCCGGCCCGCGCTCGTGCTGATGTCCGCGATCACGCTGGCGACCATAAGCGACGATACGCGCGCGCTGTACTGGGGGTTCGCCGGCGGTCTCCTGGTTGATCTGCTATCGACCACACCGCTGGGAGTCAACGCACTGCTCTTTACGCTGCTCGTCTACATCGTTGGCGGACAAGGGCGCCGCTTCGACCGCGTTAACCCCGTGTTCCCGATGCTCGCCGGGGCTGCCGCGACCGTGCTCTACTACCCGGCCCTGATCCTGGCACTGCAATTCCTGGAATTCAACATAGACTGGGGCAGGCAAGTCTGGGATCGCCTGCCGCGTGCCGTGGCGGTTAACGCGGGGGCAACCATGCTGCTCTACCCGGTTGTTCGTCGGGTGGAACGGTGGACATACCCGCAAAGCGGCGCACGTCTCTTGGGACGCTCCGTCGGTGGCTATCCGGGCTGATAACGGGAGGCTGGCTTGGAGGCACATCCTCGTCCGGCGGCCAGAACTGGCGCCGGGCAGCCGCGTGTAAGCGGCACGCGGCGCGCCCTGCTCCTGGGTGGCGTCGCATTAGCCGGCAACACCGCGCTGGCCGCCCGTCTGTGGCAACTGCAGGTGGTCGAATCCGAAACGTACCGTGAGCAAGCGGCGCACAACCGCGCTCGAACCAGACCCATTCAGCCGCTACGCGGACTCGTTTACGACCGCAATCGCGAGCCGCTCGTTGCAAACGCTCCGGTCTTTGGCGTCTGGTTAGCTCCGGCGGATCTTCCCCCGGAGCGCGAAGGCCCCGTATTGGCCAACCTGGCCGTGCTGACGGGCGAGCGCCTCGAAGATCTGCGTTTCAAACTCAGCCAGGCGCGGCTGGCGCCGGACACACCAGCCCGCTTGGCTCGCGCCGTACCCCGGGAATCAGCGCTCACCATCGAGGAGCGCCGACAAGATCTGCCCGGAATCTCCGTGCGCACCAGTACCCGGCGCGAGTATGCCCACGGCGATGTCTTGGGGCACATTCTCGGCTTCACGGGTCCCATCCCCGCCGAGGAGGTCGAAGCTTACCGGCGCCACGGTGTTCGCTTTGATGAAGACATCGGGCTCGCGGGCGTCGAGCGCAGCCTTCAGACCCGACTGCGAGGCCGGGACGGCGAACAGCGGCTTGAAACCGATGCCTTTGGCCGCGCGCTCCACGAACTCTCGTTCACGCCGCCGCAAGTCGGCCAGCACGCGGTCCTTACCGTCTCCGTCACCGAACAAAAGGCGATACGCGAAATCCTGGCCCGCCACCTCGCCCTGCGTGAGCGGGGCGCCGGTGCCGTCGTTGTGCTCCGCCCCAATACCGGCGATGTCCTCGCGATGGTGAGCCTGCCCGACTATGACAGCAACATTTTCACCCGCGGCGCTTCCAGCGAGAGCTTCGCCCTGCTAGTCAGCGATCCCCGCCGACCGCTGATCAACCACGCAATTTCCGGACTGTACCCCCCAGGGTCAACGTACAAAGTCATCGCGGCCAGCGGCGCCCTGGAAGCGGGCGTGGTCTTGCCGCAGAGCAAGATTCACTGCGACGGCCGCCTCATCCTGCCCGACGGCTGGGCCTTCGACGACTGGCTGCCTCAGGGGCATGGGCTCGTGGACCTGGAGCGTGCCATCGCCGAGTCCTGCAACATCTATTTCTACAATGTGTCCGGCGGCAACCCATACACCCAGCTGCAGGGTCTGGGCAACCGGCGCCTCGCCGAATTCGAACGCTCGTTCGGCTTCGGCCGGCGCACAGGTATTGACCTGCCGGGCGAAGCCTCCGGCCTCGTTCCAACCTCGGAGTGGAAGACCAAGAACCTCCAACAGCCATGGGTTACCGGCGACACCTATCACGCCGCCATCGGCCAGGGACTGGTTCAGGTCACGCCTTTGCAGATCGCCGGCATGTATGCGGCGATCGGCAATGGCGGCCGTGTCATGCGTCCGCGCCTCATTGACCGAATGCTTGACCAGCACGGCAATGTGGCCGAACGGATTCCCCCGCAAGTTCGCGGCGTCCTGCCAATGAGCGACGCCAACCTGCGTCTGCTGCAGGCCGGCCTCTACCGCGCGGTCAATGAGCCGCAGGGCACCGGCCCTCGAGCCCGCTCGGCGCACACGGTCGTGGCCGGCAAGACTGGCACCGCCGAATACAGCGGAGCCCGTGATGCGCAAGGCCGTCTGCCCAGCCACGCATGGTTCGCCGGCTACGCCCCGGCCGAGCAGCCCGAGTACGCATTTGCTGTGCTGGTGCGCGACGGCGGTGAAGGCGCCTTCGCCGCTGCGCCCATCGCCCGTGACATCGTGGACTACCTGATGACCGGCGACATGCCGCCGCTGCCGCAAGACCGCCCGGACTTCATCCCGCCCGATAGTCGGCTCTGATGTTTCTCCGCGTCGCGCGTATCGATTGGGCGACCGTGATCTCGACTATCGCCCTGGTGGCGTTTGGCGTGCTCATGCTCAGCACCACGGCTGATCCCGACACCCGAGGGCTGGAGAACCAGGCGGTACAGAAAGCCGTTCTGGGAGCTCTCGGCCTTGCCGTGGCCGTCGCCATGGCCCAGGTTGACTACCGTGGCTTGCACGGATTGGCCGCACCCGTGTATCTACTCGGTGTCGTCGCCTTGGTCTTGGTTTTGCTGGTGGGTGACTTCGATCTCGGCGCCCGCCGCTGGTTCGAAGTCGGCCCCATCGTTGTGCAGCCATCCGAATTCATGAAACTTGCGGCCATCATCGCGTTCGCGAAATTCCTGTCGGACCGAAGCGACTCAACCCGATCGCTACGAACCGTCATGGTCAGCCTCGGAGTCATGCTGATTCCCGCCAGCTTGATCTTCTTGCAGCCGGATCTGGGTACCGCCCTCATCTTCGGCGCCATCTGGATGGCCATGGTCTTCGTTGCTGGCGCCCGCTGGTGGCACTTGCTGACGCCCATCATCATCGCTCTGACCGCCTTCCCGTTTGCCTGGTTCCTTGCCCAGGACTACATGCGGCAGCGCTTCGTGACTTTTCTTGATCCCAGCAGCGACCCGCTCGGTGCTGGCTACAACGTATTGCAGGCACGAATCTCCATTGGCTCCGGCGGCTGGTTTGGCCACGGCCTGGGACAGGGCTCGCAGTCACAGCTGGAATTCCTGCGCGTTCGGGACACCGACTTCATCTTCGCCATGCTCGGCGAACAGCTTGGGCTCGCGGGAACGTTCGGCTTGCTCGCCTTCTTCACACTTCTCATCGTCCAGGCCCTGGTCATCGGGCTGCGGGCGCGTGACCCATTCGGTCGCCTGCTGGCAATCGGCATCGCCGCCATGCTCTTCACCCAGTCGTTCGTGAACATCGGAATGAACGTCGGCCTCATGCCGGTGACCGGCATCACGCTTCCGCTCGTAAGCCTCGGCAAGAACTCATTGCTGGTCACACTCCTGTCGGTCGGCATCCTGCTCAGCATTCACTCGCACCGTGGGGCGGCTCCCTTCCGGCAGCAGTCGATGCACGTGGTTCGAGGATCGCTTCCGGCGGCGGGCCCCCGCGGCGGCCCGGGCCGGTGACCGGCCGCGCCCGCATCTCCGTCCCCGCGTCCTCGGGCAACCTGGGTGCTGGCTTCGATGTGTTTGGCCTCGCCATCGACGTTCGCGACGAGTACCAGTTCGAGCCGGCCGCACGCGACCTGATTGAGCCGGCGGGCAAATTCCTCAAGCACGTTCCCCGCGACACCCGGCGCAACCTGGCCTTTCGCGCCTTCAGGTCGCTGGCCCCGGCCGAAGCAGGTCCCTACCGTCTGCGTGCGGTCCGCGAGATTCCCCCGCAAGGCGGCCTCGGCGGCTCAGCCAGCGCCATCGTTGGCGGACTCGCCGCCGCGAATCACGCATTCAGCCTTGGCCTGGACGACGACGAGTTGCTGCGCCGCGCGGCAGAAATCGAAGGCCATCCTGACAACGTGGCCGCGGCGCTGCTGGGCGGTCTGGTGTTGACGGTTCAGACCAACGAAGCCTTACACGCCGTGCGAGTCCCGTTTCCCAGCGACATCGGAATCGTCGTCGTCGTGCCTGGCTACCACGTGCCAACCGCGCGGGCGCGGGCGGTGCTGCCGACGAAAGTCCCACGCTCCGACGCCGTGGCCAATCTCGGCCGCGCCGCCATGTTGATCGCCGCGTTACAGACGGGACGCTATGCGGAATTGCGCGTAGCGACGCAGGACTTTCTCCACCAGCCGTACCGGGCCGAGCTTAATCCCGCACTCGAACCCGGAGTCCAGGCCGCTCTCGATGCCGGCGCCTACGGCGCCGCCCTCAGCGGATCTGGACCGACACTCATCGCCTTCGCGCCCAAGGACCGCACCATGCGCGTGGCCGGCGCCATCGCCGACGTCGCGCTTGATGAGTCGTCGGGCTGCGAGACTTACGTGGCCAACGCCGCCGAGACTGGTGCCGCCGTAATCCAGCCGCTGGCCTAAACCTGAGTCGACGCGATTCGTATACTCAGGCGCGGCAAGGATGAGCCGCGTCCGCAGAGGACGCGGGAGCTGGGAGGCACCATCCGCGTGGACGGCGCGCAGATCTGCGCAGGTACCGTCTCGTCCCCCTACCTCAGGTCAAACGCCCCTCGGACCGGCCGGCTCCCGGCGCGGCGTTGAACGTGGCCCCGTCCGCACCCGCCGCTACCGCCGACCACGAGACCATCGTCGTCCTCGACTTCGGCGCCCAATACAGCCAGTTGATCGCCCGCCGCGTGCGCGAGTTGGGCGTTCGCACTGTCCTCGCCCCCTGCGATCGGCCCGACGCCCTCCGAGAACCCAACCTCCGCGGCGTCATCCTGTCCGGCGGACCCACCAGCGTTTACGACGACGGCGCCCCCCAGCTCCCGTCGGCCACGCTCCAAGCCGGCGTCCCGGTCCTGGGTATCTGCTACGGCATGCAGCTGCTGGGGCACAGCCTCGGCGGCTCCGTCGAACCGGCCGACGACCGCGAGTATGGCCCCGCCCGCGCCCGCATCGTCGACAACTCCCACGCCATCTTCCGCGGCATTCCCGACGAGATCGACGTCTGGATGAGCCATGGCGATGTCGTAGCAGAAGTACCGCCTGGACTCCGCCCCCTCGCCCGCACGCAATCCTCAATGGCCGCGATGGGCAACGACCACGGTGTGGTGGCCGTCCAGTTCCACCCCGAAGTCCGGCACACAGACCACGGCCAGCAACTCTTGCGAAACTTCGCCGTCGACATGTGCGGCTGCCGCGGCGACTGGGTTCCCTCCTCGATCATCGACGAGCGCGTAGCTGCGATCCGCCGCCAGGTCGGCAACGGCCACGTCATCTGCGGCCTCAGTGGCGGCGTTGACAGCGCCGTCACCGCCGCCCTCGTTTCCCGCGCCGTCGGCGGACGGCTCACCGCCATCCTCATCGACACCGGCCTGCTGCGAGCCGATGAGGCGGCCGAAGTGGAATCGACCTTCGGCGAAGGCTTCGACCTGCAACTCGTCATCGTCGACGCCGCCGACGAGTTCCTCGCCGCCCTCGGCGGCGTCACCGATCCAGAAACCAAGCGCCGGATCATTGGCGAGCGCTTCGTTCGCGTCTTCGAACGCGAGGCCGCCCGTATCGCCAACGCCGACTTTCTCGCACAGGGAACCATCTACCCCGACGTCATCGAGAGCGGCGGCATCCACGGTTCGGCCGCCGTCATCAAGAGCCACCACAACGTCGGCGGCCTGCCCGACGACCTGGAGTTCGATCTCGTCGAACCCTTGCGCGACCTGTTCAAGGACGAAGTCCGAGCGCTGGGAACGCAACTGGGCCTCCCGGCCGATCTCGTCTGGCGCCAGCCCTTCCCGGGTCCGGGCCTGGCGGTTCGCATCGTCGGCGAGGTCACCGCCCCCAAGGTGGCCCTGCTTCAGCAGGCCGATGCCATTCTCCGCGCCGAGATCGCCCAGGCCGGCCTCGAGCGCCAGCTCTCCCAATACTTCGCCGTCCTCCCCGGCGTCCAGACCGTCGGCGTCATGGGCGACGGCCGCTCCTACGGAGAACTGATTGCCCTGCGCGCCGTAACCACCGACGACTTCATGACTGCCGACTGGGCCCGCATCCCCAACGACGTCCTGGCCCGCATCTCCACGCGGATCGTCAACGAAGTCCCCAGCGCCACCCGCGTCGTCTACGACGTGACCTCCAAGCCCCCGGGAACGATCGAATGGGAATGAAGATCCTCGTGGTCGGCAGTGGGGGCCGCGAACACGCGCTTTGCTGGCGCGTTCGCGCCGACCGCCCTGACACCGACCTCTACTGCGCCCCCGGCAACGCCGCCATCGCGGGCATCGCCACCACGGTCCCTCTGGCCGCGGACGACATTCCCGGCCTCGTGGACTGGTCCGTGGCCAGCCGCCCCGACCTCGTCATCGTTGGACCCGAGGACCCCTGCGCCCTGGGCCTGGTCGACCGCCTGGCCGAGGCCGGGATCCGCGCCTTCGGACCGAGCGCCGCTGCAACGTGGCTGGAGTCCAGCAAGGCCTGGACCACCCACCTCCTCGACCGTGCCGGCGTGCCCATCCCCGATTCGGCCATCTTCGAAACGCCCGCTGACGCCCACGACTACGTCGATGACTCAATCGAGCCCCTTGTCGTGAAGGCCGACGGCCTGGCGCTGGGCAAGGGCGTCCTGGTCTGCGACACGCCCGACGAGGCCCACGCCGCCATTGACGCCATCATGGTCGAGCGCGAGTTCGGCGACGCCGGCGCCACCGTTGTGATCCAGGAGCGCTGCTACGGACCGGAGTTGTCGGTCTTCGCCATCTGTGCCGGAACCAGCTACCGAATCATCGGCTCCGCCCGCGACTACAAGCGCGCCTACGACGGCGACGAGGGACTCAACACCGGCGGCGTCGGCGCCTACTCGCCGGTCGCCGACGCGGACGACGCGCTCCTCCGGGACGTCGCCGACCGCATCATCGGCCCCACCCTGCAAGCATCGTCCGATGCGGGCCGGCCCTTCACCGGCGTCCTCTATGCCGGCCTCATGCTCACTGAAAACGGTCCCGTCGTCATCGAATTCAACATCCGCTTCGGCGATCCGGAAGCCCAGGTCATCCTCCCAACCATGCGCGGCGATCTCGTCGCCGCCATGTTGGCCGCCATTGACGGCGACGTCTCCACGATTGACCTTGTCCCAGACGGCAGCGCCGCGGTGTGCGTGGTCCTCGCCTCGGGCGGCTATCCGGTTTCCTACGAGACGGGACAGAAAATCGAAGGTTTGGATGCTCTTCCCCCCGGCGCCTTGGCCTTTCACGCGGGCACCGAAACCCGCAACGATGGGCTCTACACCGCCGGCGGACGAGTTCTTGGAATCGTTGGCACAGGGCCGGATGTTCCGGCAGCGAGGGCAAATGCGTATGCGGCGGTTGACGAAGTGACGTTCCAGGAATGCCAGTGGCGAAGCGACATCGCCGCGGCCGAACAATCACCGGCCCGAAAGTCGCCATCGGTCGTGCCCGCATGATCCCCCGCTACTCGCGCCCCGAGATGGCCGCCGTCTGGGACCGCCAGGTCTACTTCGAAAAGCAGCGCGACGTTGAACTTGCGGCCGTCAACGCCTGGGCCCGCGCCGGCCGCATTCCGGCCGAAGACGCCCGGA
>JAPOXI010000092.1 GCA_026707185.1 Chloroflexota bacterium | reverse complement strand
CCGCCCAGGTATCCGAAAGGCCGACAATTTCGATCTCCGGGACGGCCGCCATGCAGCCGATGTGGGCATGCGGGAGGTGCCAGCCGTCGTACTTGCGGCGCTCTTCGTCCCAGGTGCTGGCTATTCGGCCAAGCCCGATCACAGCGGCTCGCGTCATGGGCGCGTGCCTTTCCCTCGGCGCTGTGGGGCAGAGTATGACGTGTGCGCGCGCGGATTTCACCCCTGGTAGGGCGCCTAATGACGACGCGAGACTCCTGGCGACTCGGGCTGATGCTGGTTGCTTCCGTCGCACTGGTGCTGGCGGCCGCCTGTGAGGCCACCGTGGACCCGGAGCCGACGGCCACGCCCAGCGCCGCAGCGCCGTTCGCGCTGACGAATACGGAGTGGCTGGTGGCCCACGCAGATCCGGCAGCCGCGATTGGCCAGCCGGTTGTATTGCGGGCGCGGGTGTATCGCGTGGCCAACGCGGCCGACGATCTGGTGCTCTGCGCCTGGGTCGACTTCGACAACGACCAGCTCTCGACCGTGTTTCGAGTCCCTGGCGCCACGGACGGCGTTGAGCGGGACGACTTCGTATGGGTCGAGGGCATCGTTACCGGGGTCGCTGAACCCGAAGACGCGTGCGGCGACGCCGCTCAGCCTGAAGTCGAGGTCACCTACCTGACGGTGACCGACCGGATCGGCGTCCGACCCGCGATGCGGGTTGCGCAGGTGGGGCAGGCGCTCGAGCGGCGAGGCGTGCGGGTGGTCCTGGAGCGGATTGAATTCGCGGCCGAGGAGACGCGCATCTACTTCACGCTGGAGAACCGACTGGAGGAGACCCTGTTGGCCTTTGCCACCGGGCTGGTGATCGAGATCGACGGAACCGAGATCCCGGCCATCATTCCGATTGGGGAGGGTATCCCGGCCCCGCTCGGGCGGGTTGCGCCAGGTACAACCGAGCACGGCGGATTTCAGTTCCCGCCGCTCGCGCCTGACGGTCCAGCGATTACGGTGCGCTGGCGGGGCGCCCGCGTCGGACCGGCCGGCTCCGAGATTGGCGACTGGACGTGGGTCGTGGACCCCACGGGCGCGGTGGCACCCGCAGGATAGTTCCGGCGGCGATCCTCGGCCTGCCCGCGTTCCGACGACCGCTGTTGGTTGCGCGCCGACCTGTCACGTGGCGCGGGCGCTCAGGGCTGTGCGCGCGGTTGGATCTCGGCCACGGACACGCAGGACCGTGGAATGGCGATGCCGGGGCCGGGCCGCATGACGGTGACGATCGGGGCCAGGTGACCGCCCGTGTAGGTTTCAACCGGCACGAGGCTGTGGGCGTAGGCGCGGTTCGCCTCGTGCCCCGTGCGGCAGTCGTAGCCGAGACCCAGCGGCGACGGATTGCCCTGCTGGACGGCCTTTGCTTCCAGGGGATGGCCGTAGTCGGCCACCCAAACGCCCGCGAAACCCGGCGGCAGGTCCACACGCAGCAGGAGGTCGCCGATATAGCCGCGCCAGCGGCGCCCGCCATCGCCGCCGAAGTAGGGCGAGTCGTCCAGCCAGGCGGGCTTTGGGTCGAGGAATCCTTCAACCATGAACTGGTCGTCGAAGTCGGGCGTGAGCTCGGTGCTAAAGAATGCCGGTCGGCTGGCCTTCAGCCCGCCGGCCGTTCCGAGTATGAATTCCAGGCGTTCCTCGCGGGCGTAGTGCCAGATCGTCAGCCCGCCATCGGGTCGCCAGGCCGGCCGCCCGGGATCGTCCTGGAACCCGCAGGCGCCCAGCAACCGCCCACGTTCATTGAGGAAGCGCTCGCCAAGCCTGCCCAGGCGACTGCCGGTTTCGCCGCCGCCACTCGGCGCGTCCACGCCTAGCTCCAGTCGAACAGGATTTTCCCGGCGGTGGCGCCGTCAGCCAGTTCGAATGCCTCGACGGCGTCTTCGGGCCGGAAGCGGTGCGTGATGAGCGACTTGATGGGCACCTGGCGCCGGCGCACGAAGTCCAGCAGCCCTTCCCACTCGTGCTGCTTGTAGAGCCAGGATCCGCGGAGGGTGACCTCGCGGAAGATGATCTGCCGGCTGGGCGCGATGGTCGCGTCGTGGCCCACGCCGACTTCGACATACGTCCCCTGGGTGCGCAGCGCGTCGACGGCCGCGGCTCGCGCCGCCGGATGACCGCTGGTATCGATCGAGGCCGCGACGCCCTCGCCGCCGGCCGCCTCGACGATGCGGGCCACGAGGTCGGGATCGGAGCTATCCAGAGCCACCCGCGCGCCGCATTCCAGCGCCAGCGCGCGTCGTTGGGCGGCGGGATCGATTCCGACGACCGTGGCTCCGCGCGCTCGGCCCAGCATCACGCACGCCAAGCCGACGGGACCCAGCCCAAACACCGCCAGCGGCCTGTCGCCGGACACCTCGGTTTTGCGCAACGCCCCATAGGCCGTGCCGACGTTGCATGAGAGCAGCGCGCCGATTTCAAAGTCGAAGTCATCGGGCAGCGGCAGCGCATTGCGGGCCGGCGCCAGGCAATAGGCGGCGTTGGTGCCGTGCCGGTGGCGGCTGAAGTGCTGGGCGTCAGCGCAGAACATTCCCTCGCCGCGCCGACAGTGCACGCAGTGACCGCAGCCCACGATGCCGAAGACCACGACGCGGTCGCCAACGGCCGGGTATTCGACGCCCGGGCCGACGGCATCCACGATCCCGGTGTTCTCGTGACCGAGCGCCCACTGACTCCAGCCGTACTCGTCCCTCAGGGCCGCGGAGGTCCGGTAGTGATGCAGGTCGCTGCCGCAGATCGCCGACATCATGGTGCGGACACGCATATCGCCCGGGCCAGGCTCTTCAACCGAAGCGACGCCGACATCAACTCGCTCGTCGCCGGGGCAGCGGATACAGGTCATTTGCGGCACGGTGGCCATTGCGATGTCTCCGACCCGATGACGGCCCGCCTATGATGCGCGGTACGACGCCGCGCTCCAAACGAGACATATGCGACAGGCCGACATCGGCTCGTTTCGGCTCATCGCGCATCGGGGCGCCTCGGCGGCCGCACCCGAGAACACACGCGCCGCGTTTCGGCTGGCGGCCGCGCATGGCGCCGAGGAGATCGAGACCGACACGCGGTGTACGCGCGATGGGCGGGTTGTGCTGTTTCATGACCGAACCCTGCAAACAAAGCTGGGCCGCACGGGCCGCGCGGAGGACCTGACGTTGGACGAAGTTCAAGCGCTGGACATCGGCGCGTGGTTCGACCGAGCGGGCGCGGCGGCGTTGAACGATCCCGCCGCCGGGTGGGACGAAGATCCGCCCGGATCGGCGTCGCCGGAATACGTGCTCGGATTCGACGACTACCTGGATGCATTTGGTGAGCACTTCCACCACAACATTGAGCTGAAGGGCCTGACGCCGGACCTGCCGCGGGCGGTGCTGGCCTCAATCGACGCCGCCGGGGTTCGTCAGCGCTGCACGTTCATTTCGTTTCATCTCGAGCAGCTGCAACGGCTGCGCGCCCTGGCGCCGGACGCCACGGCGGGCTGGCTGTTTCCGCGCGCCGGCGAGCCGCGGCCCACGCCCGAGGCGGTTGTACGTGAGTGCCGGCGGCTTGGCCTGCAACAGTGCAATCCTCGATATACGGCTCTCACTGAACGGCTTGTGCAGGTGGCGCACGATGCCGGGCTGGAGATTCGCACCTTCGGAATCCGAACCTCGACGGAGTTGCGGAGGGCCGTGCGCCTGGGCGCCGACGGCGCCACGGTGGACTGGTTCCGGGCCGGCCAGCGACTTCTTGAGGGCGATCAGCGCGGTGCCAGGGCGGGCCCGCGGACCGAGAGGGCCGCGTGACCAGCGGCGGGCGCGCCTACCTGCCGGTTGCCCTGAACTTGCAAGGGCAATCCGCCGTGGTGATTGGCGGGGGCGAGGCGGCGTACTTCAAGGCCTGCCTGCTGACCGATTTCGGGGTCGCGACAACCGTGATCGCTTCGCCTGACGGCGCGGATCCATTTGACGAGCGGCTGCAGGACCTGCACGACAGCGGTGACATTCGGTTGCGGCGCCGGGCATACGCTGCGTCGGACCTCGACGGCCATCGCGTCGCCATCATTACGACCGGCGACCGGTCGGTGGACTACGCCATCGAGGCCGACGCACGGCGCCGCGGGCTGCTGGTGAACGTGGTTGACGACCCGTCGCATTGCGACTTCTTCGCGTCGGCATACGTGAAGCATGGATCGATCTCGATCGCCGTGAACAGCGGCGGCGCCAGTCCCGGCTTCACCGGCGCGCTGAAAGATGACCTGGCGCAGCGCTATGGCCCGGAGATCGAAGGCCACCTGGGGCACTACCTGGCCTGGCGCCGGCTGGTGCGGGAGCGGGTGGACGGATTCCCCAACCGGGAGCGCCTGTGGCGGGGTCTGCGCGCCGACGGTCTATACGACGTGCTTCGCAGTGAGGGCCCGGAGTCCGCGCAAGCGCTGGTGGAAGCTCGAATCGAGGCCTGGATTGCGGAGCAGCAGCAATCGGAAGCTGAGAGCTAGATCTCGGCCTCGTCGCTGCACATGGCCGGCATCATCACGGACTCCGAGGTGCCGTGGATCACCTTGTTGGCGGCCGGCACCACCGTGACGAGCACGCCGCACAGGCGGGTCTTGCCATTCACCACCATGTAGTAGGGGGATAGCCGCGCCCGGCCGGTCATGGGACGGACGGTGTCGGTCGCGACGTCGTAGTAGCTCACGTCAACGCGGCGGCTCTGGTGGTACTGCTGGAGGATGTACGGGGTCGTATCGAAGCTTGCGAGCGCGTGAACCACGGCCTTGTCCCACACGGTTTGGTTCACGTCGTGCCCAATGGTGACGCCGCGGCTGCCCCAGGCCAGTTCCGAAAAGCCCGAGGGCTTGAGCACCAGCCGCCGCTCGCGCTGGGTGAGACCGCGCAGGTCCGTCCATTGCCGGACGCGGCGCTTGCCGGCCATCAGCGGCGGGTCCAGCGCCGCGGTGGGCGGGATGGGCTGCGGATCGAGCAACCACGTGGGCGGGAGCATGCGGCGCAGCCGCGCATGCGTGTCCTTGCCCAGCGCGCCGCTCCAGAACGAGTCCAGCTCCGGGTGATGGAAGAGGTAGAAGAGCAGTTTTTCTTCCAGGTAGCTCTTGAACGGCGCCGTGACGGTTGCCAGCCGGTGCTTCATGGCGTAGATGACAAGATCGATTTTGGGGATGTTGGGCAAGTCGTGCAGTTCCAGGAAGCGGTAGACGAGATCCACCGGTTCCCAGCCGTGGCAGTTCCGCATCTGCAGCGCGTCGTCTTGCAGCCTTAAATCGCGCGGATGAATCTGGCGGGTGGGCAATCCGGCCTGGCGCAGGGCGTCGGCGGCCCAGTCCATCTCGGGCCGGTAGTCCTCCGACTCGTCCGCCACCACCAGGGCGACCGAGGGGTCATCGACGCTGGCAGCCCCGCGTAGCGCCGCGGCCAAGCCCTGGACGATGCCGTCGGCTCCGCCAACGAGCTTGAAGCCCAAGTCCCGATAGGCACGGCTGATGGCGCCCAGCACGCCGAAACCACCGGGTACGGCATCCAGTTCAGTGGCCATGAATCCGCCGTGGTCGAGCGCCATGAGGTCGGGCCGGATCATGATGGGGAGCGCGGATCGGTAACGGCGCAGGCGGCCGAGCTCTCGCACGCGCTCCGGTTTGCCCTGCTCGAGGCACTTCAGCACCCAGGCGGGCGAACGGCCGCGGGCGGCGCTGGCATAGAGCCGGTTGGCCGCCACATAGAAGGCGAGCAGATCGTCACCCAGCCGCTCCAACTCCGACACGGCGGACGGCGAGAGGGGGAACGGGGTGGGGGCGATTCGCCACGGTGTGCGGGCCGCATCCGCCGGCTTGTCGTCGCGAAGGGGCGTGGCCTTGCCGATAAGCCGGGCGGCTGCGCGGTCGTCGGTTGCCGTGGAATCCGCCGTAGTGCTCAGGGGCGTCAAGCGGTTAGGGTACTTCAAGGCCCGGTAGTGCGAGAGTCTACCAGCGTGTGGGCGCGCGGCGGATCTGATGCCAACCGATGGAGTGGCGCACTCACGACTGGAGCTTTTGTCACGATTGTTACCAGACCGGCGGCGCCGCATGTGAAACAATAGATACAAATCGCGCCCAAGGCACCGCGCGCGGGGATCTGCCCGCCACCACAACCTGAAAGCCCATGGCCTTGTTGCAGTGCATTCCAACGCTTCGACGGATTGGCCCGCGCGTTGCGGGCCTGGCGGCGCTGGCGATGGCGGGAACCGTGCTGGCCGCCTGTGAGGCATTCATTCAGACGGTCGAACCGACGCCGACCCTCATCACGCGAACCGAATCTGTGCGGCAGCGGCCTATGGTGGCCGTGACACGCGGGCAACTGATTGAGGCCATTCGAACCACTGCCCGAGTGGAGGCGGTAAACCGTGAGGAACTGGCTTTCAAGTCGGATGGCCGGGTGAAGGCTATGTACGTCACCCAGGGCACCGTGGTGGAGAAAGACCAGGTGCTGGCTGAACTGGAGACGGGCCGCCTGGAGTCGGACATCGAGAGTTCGCAGGAAGCGCTGCAAAACGCCGAGTTGCGGCTGGACGCGGCACGGACGCGCGCACGGGACGAACGCGCGGCGGCGCAACGGGCGGTGGCCAATGCCGAGCTTGCGCTGGAAACCCAACGCACGTCGTTTGACCGGCTGCTGCGCCGCGCGGCGGCTGAGCAGTTGGAGGCGCTGGGCATTGACCTGGCCGCACGCGAGGATGGCGGCGAGATTGACATCGGCATCACCGAGGCCGAGGCGGCCGTGGTGCGCGCTCAGCGGGCCGTGACCAACGCCGAGGGTCGACTGGCGGAAGTTAAGGCCGAGGCGGCAGGCGTTATTTCGCAGGCCCAGGCCGCAGCGCAGGCCCAGGCCTCGCTGGATGGCCTGAAAGCTGATTTGACCGTCGCGAGGGAGAACCTGCGCGCCCTCGAGTCCGGAACGTCGAGCACGGATGCGTCGCCCGCAGAGACGGCCCGCGCCCAGGTGCAGGCCGCCGTTGCCGCTGTGACCGCGGCCCGGTCCGCAGTGGTACGGGCTGATCAGGATCTGGTAAATGCTCAGGATGCCCTGGAAACCATCGCCTCGACCATGCGCGCCGAGACTCGCGATGACAATAGCCGGACGAGGGCCGCTATCGTTGCCAAGCGGGCCGCCATCGTTGCCAAGCGCGCCGAAGTGTCGAGACTCGCCGAGACGCTCCACGAAGTGACGTTTCGGCCGTTCCCGGACCATGTCATTGAGGCCGAGCAGAACCTTGAAAAGGCTCGGCTGACGCGCGATGAGATCACCAGGACCGGCTCGAGTGCGTCCGATCAGGCCCGGCAACGCGCCCAGCTTGACTACCAGGCAGCGCAGCGGGCGTACAACGAGGCCATCATGCCGGCGACGCCGGCGGAAATCGCAACAGCCCAGGGAAACTACGACAACGCGCTGGCGGCGTTGGACCTGCTTGAGACGGAACTCGCCGAGCTGCTGGACGACGGCACCGAGGAGGAAGAGGCCGAGCGGCTGGTGCAGAAGGCTCTCGCCGAACACCGAGTCAACGTGGCGACCGCCACAGCCAATGTCGAGCTGGCCAACCACAGGCTACGGGAGGCGGAGTTGAGCCTTGCCTCTCTCGTTGGCAGCGGAACCATCCAGCAAGCCATCGATCAGATAGCCGGCGCAATCCAGATTGACCAGAACAGTTCCCTGGCCGCCGCGCGAGCGCGCGTGCAGGCGGCGAACGCGCGGATCGACCAGTACCTGCGTGGCCAGACCGAGGCGGAAGCCCTGGCGCGCCACGCCGAAGAGATCCGGACCACCAGCCTTACGGCGCTGCCAGACGCGGAGGCGGCGCTGGAGGCGGCACTGGCGGATCTGCGGGTGGCCGAGGTTCGTTACCAGGAAGCCACAGGGACGCCCACCCTCGCCCAGTTGCGCGTGGCGCTGAACAACGAAGAGGCGGCGCGGCTGGACTTTGAGGCGGCCATTGAGAACTTTGAGCGGTTTGAGCGGGGCGAGTCGGCAACCGACTTCGAGTTGCAGATCCTGGAGAATGAAGTCGAGCGAAGCCGAATTGCGGTGAATGCGCTGCTCACGCAGTCCGAAGACCATCTGATTCGGGCACCGTTCGCCGGAGAGATCACATTCACCCGCGGCCGGGCCGGATCACAGGCGCGGGCGTTTAACGAGGTGATTGGAATCGCGGATCCCTCGGCGCTCATCATCGAGGTTCGGATCCCGGATGAAGACCAGACTAAGATGTCGGTTGGGCAGAAGGCCGAGGTGGCCCTGGACGCGTTCCCCGGCGTGAAGTTTGACGGATCGGTGATCGCCATCCCGCGCGCGATCGTGACGCAAACGGGTCAGACGGTCCGCGATCCGACCGCGCGGATCGACGTTGATTTCGAACGCGAAGGGATACGGATGGGCATGCTGGCGCGCGTCAACATCACCTTGCAGGTCAAGGAAGACGTGCTCAAGATCCCGGTCACATCGCTACGCGATCTGAACGAGCGCACGTTCGTTGAGACGGTGGTCAACGAGCAGCGGCGCAGCTTGCCGGTGGTGACGGGCATCCGGAGCGATAGCGAGATCGAGGTGCTCTCAGGGCTTGACGAGGGCCAGATGATCTTCGCCGCACCCTAGGCAGACGCTCCGGGGCATGCCAGGCGTTCCCGCGAGGTTCCAGTGCCGCTAGCCATTATTCGGTTCGTGGCGAAGCGGTTGTTCAGCAATCGGGCGCTGATCAGTTCGACGGCCATCGGTCTGCTGGTCACGGTGACGCTGGCGACGTCCGTCCCACTGTACGCGGAGGGCATCAGCGGGCTGCTGCTGCAGCGCGAGCTGCGTAAGCCGATTCCACAGGCGCAGCCGTCGTCCAGCATCTTTATTCGGCACAAGGAGACGGACGCGACGAACCCCACGAGCACCGGCGACTACCTGGCTTACGACCAGTTCTTCCGCTCGCTGATTCCGGAGGCCGTGGGACTGCCGACGACCCAGCTGATCAGTTATCTCTCGACAGGCCGGCGGGCGATGCTCGACCTCTCGGATCCCCCGCAGGACGACCTTTCAAGACCGCCGCGGCGATTCGGGTTCGCGTTCATGTACTCAATCAACGACTTCTTCGACAACGTCCTGATCAGCGAAGGCCGGAAACCGACAGCCGAGACCAGTACGTATATCGGGCCGGCGGGGGTGAGGATGCCGCTGTTCGAGGGTGCACTGACAAGCAATGCGCTGGACAAGCTGGGCATGCTCGTGGGCGACGTGGTCGGCATGCAGTTCACGAATCCGACCACTGGGGAGCCCGACGTTTTGGCCATACGCGTGGTGGCGCGCGTGCTCCCGCACGACCCCGAGAGCAACTACTGGCCGTATCCGGTCCGCGCGGCGTACGACGAGGGTGGGATCTATATCGAGCGATCGGCGTACCTGGGCCCGCTGCTGGAGTATGCACCGGCGGCCTTTAGCGAGGCGACGTGGTACGCCGACTTCGACATCAATGCCATTCGCGCCACCAACTATCGACGAATCACGGGCGGCCTGGTCACGATCCGAATTAACGCGAATGCTGTGTGGGAAGGCACGCGTCTCGAGAATTCGCCGGAACCGATCTTCTTCGACTTTGAGCAAAAGCTGTTCTTCCTGACGCTGTTGCTGCTGATCCTGAGCGCGCCGATCGTCGCGCTGACGCTGTACTACATCATTCTGACGTCGGGGATGGTGGTTGATCGGCAACGCAACGAAATTGCCATCTTGAAGAGTCGCGGCGTCGGCACGTTACAGATTGTGGGCATCTATGTGCTTGAAGGGGCGTTAATCGGCGGGATCGCCACGGCCGCAGGGCCGTTTCTCGGAGCGTTGCTGGCCCAGGTCATCGGGAAGACGTTCACCTTCCTGGTGTTCACCAATCGGGACCCGCTGCCGATCGACATCACGTCCCAGCACTTCATGTGGTCTGGCGGGGCAGCCTTGCTGGCGATCGTGGCAACGCTGTTGCCGGCGATCGGGGCGGCGCGCCACAGCATCGTGACGTACAAGCAGGAGGTGTCGCGCACGACGAGTCGGCCGTGGTTTCAGCGCTATTTCGTTGACGTGATCGTGGTGGTGGGTGCGGCGTATGGCTATTTCACGCTGAGCCAGCGCGACCAGTTGCTGACGGTTGGCGAGGGCGCCGAAGTCTTTTCGGACCCGCTCCTAGTGATTATTCCGATTATGTTCATGTTCGCGATCACCCTGTTGTTTTTGCGCTTTTTTCCGTGGTTGGTGGCGAGCCTGGCGTTCCTTGGCAACCGGTATCTGGGAGTGTCGATGCACCTGGGGCTGCGCCAGATTGCGCGTGAGCCGCGGCAATTCACCCGCCTGATATTCCTGCTGGTGCTGACGTTGGCCATTGGGTCGTTCAGCGCCTCGATGGCCGCCACGCTGGATCGCAACTTTGACGACCGGGTTTACTACTCGGTGGGT
Organism: Chloroflexota bacterium; assembly: GCA_026707185.1. Next base: position 5,308 of record JAPOXI010000092.1, on the reverse strand, counting down.
TCGCAGGCGGACTTTCTGGAAATCGGCGACTACGACGAGGAGACGCAGGAGTGGTCGTTCCTGCCGGTCGAGCGCCACCTGGAGGTGCCGCAGATCCTGAGCGTGGCGCGGCTGTGGGAGAACGAGGACACGGGCTTCCGGCGCCCCGGCGAGGCGTTGCGCGTTGGGATCAAGACGTATGGCGTCGACCCGTTGGACTTTGCGGAAACGGTGTGGTGGCGGGAGGACTTTAGTCCGTGGCCGCTAAACACCTTGATGAATCAACTTGCGCTGGACGAGCAGGCGCTTATCGCATCCCGCGAGCTGTTTCAGGGCGAGCTCAACCTGAGTCTGGGCGACCCGCTCCGCGTCGACTTTGGTACGCCCGAGACGCTTGAGTTCTTCATTGCGGGCTGGACCGACCTCTTTCCGACCCACTATCCGGAGGACGGCGCGTTCGTCGTGGTGAACCTGGACTACGTCGAACGCAGCCTGGGGCAGACGCCGTGGACGGTGTTGGCGCACACGGATCCAGACGTTCACGCCCTGGAGTTGCGACAAACGCTTCTACTCAAACGCTTCAAGCCGCTGGATGCGCGGGACGCTCGAGCCGAGATCGCAGCCGCACGGGATGACGCGACCCGGGTGGGGATATTCGGCATTCTGTCGATCGGATTCCTGATCGCCGCCGTGCTCACCATCATGGGTTTCCTGATGTACTCCTATATGTCCTTCCGGCGGCGCATGCAGCAATTGGGGATTCTGCGGGCCATGGGGTTATCGGTGCGGCAGCTGGTGGGGATCTACGCCTTTGAGAACGGATTCCTGATTATGCTGGGTGTCGTCCTCGGGACCGCGCTGGGCGTAATGACCGGCAATCTGTTCATCCCGTTTCTGCAGCTGAGTGTGGACCGCTTCGGCGACACGCCGCCGTTCGTGATCATCACGGCCTGGGGCGACGTGCTGAAGATCTACGTCCTCTTCGGCGCGGTGGTGGGCGTGGCCTTTCCGGTCAGCGCCTGGCTGCTGTCCAAGATTCGAATCAACGAGGCCGTGAAGTTCGGGGAGGAGCAGGGGTGAGCGCAGCGCAGGCCCCAGACCGCACCAACGGAGCACGGCCCTACATCGTGTGCGACAACCTCGTGAAGATCTACAAGACCGAGGACTTGGAAGTCGTCGCATTGCAGGGGCTGGATCTGGAAGTTCAACGCGGCGAGATGATGGCCATCATCGGCAACAGCGGGTCCGGCAAATCGAGCCTGCTCAACGTCCTGGGCGGCCTGGATCGACCCACAGCGGGCCAGTGCCGGGTGGGAGACCTGGATATTTTGCAGGCGTCGGAGTCGGACCTGGTGGATTACAAGCGCCACCACGTGGGTTTCGTATGGCAGCAGAGTTCCCGCAACCTGGTGCCGTATCTGACGGCCTTCGAGAACGTGCGACTTCCGATGCTCTTCGGGAACATGCGCAAGGCCTCGGCTCGCTCGCGCGCGCTCTTGCGGGCGGTCGGGCTTGAGGACCGAATGCACCACCGGCTGAGCCAGCTCTCCGGTGGTCAGCAGCAGCGGGTGGCCATTGCGATTTCGCTGGCTAACGATCCCGACCTGCTGCTGGCCGACGAGCCGACGGGCGAAGTTGACACGCAGACGGCGGGACAGATTTACGACATCCTGCGCTATCTCAACCGAGAGCGGGGGTTGACCATCATCATCGTCAGCCATGACCGGAACATTGCACGGCAAGTGGACCGCGTGGTGGCCATTCGAGACGGACGCACGAGCACCGAGACCGTCCGCCGCGTAAGTATTCACGAGGACGGCGAAGACCACACCCACGACGAGTTCGTCATCGTGGACGACACCGGTCGCTTACAGGTGCCCCAGGAGATGCTGGACCAACTGAGCATTCGCGGGCGAGCGTTCGTTGATGTCGAGGGCGACGGCATCGTGATCCGCCCGGGGACGTCAGGGATCTCGACTGTCGCGTCGTCGAGGGCGGCGTCCGAAGGTGGGACGGAAGCGGACGAGCCGACGGAGGCACCGCCGCCAGACGAGCCAATCATCCCCGCGCGGGTGGAACTGGCCGCGCCGGTCATCCCGACCCGTCACCGCCCGGTCCGGAGACAGCCCAAGCCGACGCCCGCGAAGCGCGAGTCACCCGGGCGCGCTCCGCGCGAGGACGTTCCCGACGAACACCGGCCGTTCGCGCCGCCGGGCGGAGCGCCGCGCGATGACTGAGGAAATCGGCGCGCGGCCGGCGGCGGCCGTCGAGCAGCCCAACGTGATCGTGGAAGCCCGCGACATTTCCCGCGTTTTCAGAGTGGGCACCGAGGAGATCCGCGCCGTCGACCACGTGACCTGCGTGGCGCATGAGGGCCGGCTGATCACCCTTCGCGGCCGGTCCGGATCTGGAAAGACGACGTTGCTGAATCAGCTGGGCTCGCTGGACAAGCCCGACGAAGGTGACGTCTATTTCAAGGGCCGGCAAGTCAACCGCTTAAGAGAGTCCGAGTTGACGAAGATTCGCCGTCATAATTTCGGCTTCGTTTTCCAGTCGTTCGCGTTGCTGCCGGTGCTCTCGGCGTTCGAAAACGTTGAACTGACCATGCGCATCGCCGGTCGGTCGGCCCGGGAGCGCGCGTCGCGCACGATGGAAGTGCTGGAAATGGTGGGATTGGCTGAACGCGCCGGTCATCGCCCGTTCGAGCTGAGCGGCGGTGAGCAGCAGCGCGTGTCGATTGCGCGATCCATCGCCAACCAGCCGGCTGTGCTGATTGCCGACGAACCGACCGGCGAACTGGACAGCATTACCGGCCTGGAGATCATGCTGTTGTTCCGCCGCATCGTGGACACCGAGGGGCTTACGGTCATCATGGCCACCCACGACCCGGCGCTTAGCCAGTTTGCCGACGAGTCGTGGGTTATGGAGGACGGACGCCTGGAGTTGGCGGAGGGCGACCTGGACATCGACATTCCCGATTTGCGCCAGCGAATCGAGTTTGTCGAGGACTAGCCGGGATACAACCTAGCCCCTAGCGGTTGCGGCTGTCTCAGCGTCGCCGTGACGCATTATCCAGAGGCCCCAGGCGCCGGCCGCCAGCGAAATAGCGGCCAGCAGGGCGCCTACAACGCCAAATCCGGCCGCGCCAACAATGAGACCGATCAGTGGCGTCAGGCCCAGTCCCACGCCGTCCACCAGGAACTGCGTGATGCCCATGGCCTGTCCCAGGCGCTGCGGCGGGGCTCGCTCGGTCAACATCATGATCACGATGGGTGAGCTGATGCCGGTGAGGGTGTAGGCAACAACCAGGCCCGCAAAGACGGGCAGGCCGGCGGGGGCATACATCACGAGCGTGCCAGCCGCTCCGATGATCGTTGCAATCAGCAGCGACGATCCGAGACCGAACCTGTTGATGAACGCGCCGCTGACATAGGTGAGCGCCGCGCGGCCTCCCAGCGCCAGACCCATCAGGATGCCGATGCCGCCAGGGTCCAGCTTCAGCGCCTCGCTGCCGTAGTAGGGGAGCACGAAGCCGCGCGTGGTGTTGTTCCATCCCCAGAGCAGGACGGCCAGAACCGAAACCTCAAGCACGACGCGTCCAACGCCCAGGGTTGGGCGGCGACGCGGATTCGGGACTGGTCCACCCGAACCGGCTGCTTCCGGTGCTGACGACTCAAGTGTTCGCACCGACGCCACGCCCGCGGCCACGGCGACTGCGAGAACCGCAACGAGAACGAATGCCGCGCGCCAGCCGAGCAGGCTGGCCACGCTGCCAGCAGCTATTGGCGCCACGAAGGCGCCGAACATACCGCCCGACATGACCCGAGCGATATTGCGCCGCCGATCCTGGCCACTACCACGGCGCGCCAGGTGGACCTGACCGCCGGGGCCAACCAGTGCGCTACCGGCGGCGCTGGCCACAATCCCCGCGCCAAAGATCCATTCGCTTGGCGCCGCAGCCGTGACCATCGAAGCGACCCCAGTCAGGGCCAGTCCCAGCGGCATCAGTCGGCGGGGCGACATGCGGTCGGCCAGCGGAGCCAGCACCAGCATGAATCCCCCGCGTCCCATGCCCTGCACGGCCACCAGCAGGGCCGTCGTCGCGGGCGTGAGGTTGAACTCGTCCTTGACCTCTCCCAGCACCGGCCCCATGGCTGCCATGGAAAAGAGCATCAACGCGTAGGCAAACCAGAGGGCCAATAGGTCCGGGTTCGCACGCGCGGCTTGCAGACGCGGGCGAAGGAGCGAACCGAGCAGCGGCATCAACGTGCGGCGGTCGCTCCAGGGCGCGGCAATGTCGGAAGTCTAATTCGGCAGCCGCGCGAGCAGGACTGCCCAGCGGTTACGACTCGCTGTGGTGCAGCTCCACGGCTTGGCCATCGGCGGCGGCGTGCTCGTCGAGACCGAGCTTGAGGGTATTCCAGCTCAAGACGGCGCACTTGATTCGCACGGGGAACTTGCGCACGCCTTCAAGCGCCACGCCGTCGCCGAGGAGCGCTTCGTCGGGAGCCTCGCCCTCCAGCATCATGCCGCGGAATCCCGCGATCACGGCGTGCGCATCAGCCAGCGGCTTGCCCACGACCGCGGCCGTCATGATAGAGGCGGACGACTGGCTGATGGAGCAGCCGTGTCCGTCAAACGCCGCTCCGGTAATCACGCCGGCGTTGTCGATGCTCAACCAGAGCTTGATCTCGTCGCCGCAGAGCGGGTTGACGCCTTCCATGACGACATTGGCGTCGGCCAGCGAGCCCCGGTTTCGCGGCCGCCTGTAGTGGTCCATGATGACTTCGCGGTAGAGGTCCTCAAGCGTCATGCGAAGAACGATTTCGCGCGAGTGATGCCCTCGGCCAGGCAGTCGACCTCGGATTCGGTGTTATAGAGATACAGGCTGGCGCGAGCGGTGGCCGCGACCCCCAGCTTGCGCATGAGGGGCTGGGCGCAGTGGTGCCCAGCGCGCACCGCAATGCCGTCGGCGTCAAGCAGCGTCCCGACATCATGGGGATGGACGTCGCCAACGTAGAACGAGATCACGCCGCCGCGATCCGTCGCGTCCGTCGGTCCGAACACGCGCACGCCCTCCAAATCACCGAGTAGGTTGAGCGCGTATTCCGTGAGTTCATGCTCGTGGGCCGTGATGTTCGGCATTCCGACTCTGTCCAGGTAGTCCACGGCCGCGCCCAAGCCAATGGCGCCGGCGATGTTGGGGGTGCCGCCTTCGAGTTTCTCCGGCAAGCCCGTCCAGGTTGACTGGTGGAGTTCCACGACGCGGATCATGCTGCCGCCGCCGAATAGTGGTTCCATCGCGTCCAGCCGCGATTCGCGCCCATAC
>JAPOXI010000099.1 GCA_026707185.1 Chloroflexota bacterium | reverse complement strand
GCCGGCGACGCCCATCGCCGCCGGCGCCAGCATCCCGCGGGCCGCGTCCCGCCCGACCACCCCGCTGCCCAGTGCCGCCGGATCGAAGAACGCCTCGTGCATCGTCCCCGCCGGCGCCGTGACCGTAATCGTCCAGTTGCGGTAGCCGTCTAACGGCACGAACCTGCAAGGAAAGAACCTGTGTCCCATCGAGTTGTACCGCAGCCGGTACTCGCCAGCCGGCAACGGGCGCGTGGTGCGCGACCCGTGCGCAAAGCCGGTGCTGGGCTGCCCGTCGTCGTCCATGATTGCCGAGCGGAACAACGCCGCGTCTGCGCCGCTGAGCCAGTGCCGGTCGTACTCCGCCTCGCGATACGCATGGGTCTCGCGACTCACCTCGGTCCCGGCTGCCGAACCGGAGGCCAACGTGGCGGCTCTCTGTTTCGGCGTCCAAGGATCGGCACGCCGGTGCCGCAGTCGGATCATTCGCTTCTCGATGCAGAGCTCGAACCCTGCGATATCCTCCCCGGTCTTCAGTTCGGCTGACAGCGACGCGATCTGGGCCCGCAGGTTGGCCAGGGTGATCGTGGGCGGCGGCGATTGGGTGCCGTTCGTGACGAAGGCGGTCGGCGTTTCCCCTTCCGTCGGCGGGTCCTCCGCCGGCAGCCAGGCCCGGCTCAGCGTGTCGACGCTGTAGGCCCAGGGCGACTGGCCCGGATTGGACACCGTGAAGGCCAGCGCCCCCGCCGCCACAGTTGTTTCGGTCGCCCCGGACCCCACCGGCGCGTAGGTGGGATCGGCCGCGCGCAGAAACAGCACGCCTTGCCGCCCGTCCCAGGTCGTGACACGCCGCGCAATCGCGAAGTCGGCGGCGGCGCGCGCCCCCGCCTCGGTCGCATAGGTGTCGCCCCCCCGCACCGCCACCAGCAGCGTCGCCGGCCCGCTGCCCTTCAGGTACTCGTGCGTCGTGAAGCGCAGTTCCTGTACCGGCCGGTAGCCGCCATCGTCCGGCTCGGCCACCACCGCCGCCGTCACCGACTGCAGCGTTGCCCGCACGATGGTTGACGAGCCCACGATCTGCTCCTCCAGCGACGGCGCCACATGCCACGTTGGATCGGACAGCGTGACGACCCGCCGCTGCGAGGCATCCGGATAGACCGGCGGCTGTGGCGTCAGGGGCTGTGATGCCTCTCCGCCAGGCCAGCAGGCCGCCACGGCGAGCCATGCCAGGCCCAGCCCAAGTGCGAGCGCCCGCCGCCGCCAGGCGCTCGTCCGGCAGTGGGTGTGGCGCCGCGTCGTCGCGGATGCCCTAATGGCTCGCATGATGCCCATAGATCGCCCGCGCCCCCGATTGATCGCTCTCGGAAAGATCGGTGCGCACGGCGCCGTTCATCAGGTCCGATGCGCCCGCGCTGTGCAACAAACCAATCGCATGCCCAAGCTCATGGACGAGGACCGCGGGAAGATACTGGAATTCCCCTGGCCGATCGTCGGCAAGGTCGAAGTCAAGAGTCCACGACCGAGCCTCAGCTTCCTTCCCCCAATGCGGCTTGCTCTCGATCCATAGTCCTCGGCCGTTGTCCATATGCGGAGGGTTTGGGCCTACGACTTGCATGCAGGCGATGCTGTCGCCACAGGTGCCGTCATCGCCCTCTTGGCCGGGATTGGGATCCCAGTACCCCCGAATGACGACATCAGACACTGCGCCGGCGGTAGTTGCCACCCGACCGACGCTGACACCCGCGCGAAGGCCATTCCACACGGCGGCCGCATTCCCGTAGTTCATCAACTCAAGCAAGACCCCGTCGAATCTGCTGTTGTCCTTCTCCGGCGGTGGGAACAGGCCGTCAAGCGCATCTGGGCCGCTGGCAACGGCGGTGATGCTGTCGCCGCTCGCGCCGGCTACCTGATACGACAGCACGTTGTCCCGGAGATGCCAGGCTTGACCGCTGACCGTCCGGCTGTCGAGCCGGGCCTCATGTCCGGCGGAGTCTCGAACCCAGAGCTCAATGTTGGCGGTGCTCGGTGACCCGAACCCGCAGCGCGCGAGAAAGACATTCCGGTGAGAGGGCGTCCATGCCGTCTTCAGTTGCGTCGTGTCGCTCGGGCCGGCAGCCGGCCAGGTGCACTCCCCATACGAGCTCGGTTGGAATCCCGTGCTGGCCGGCAGCCGCAGTTGAAACCAGTAGTCGCCAGCTCTGGACGCCCCGCCGGGAAGCACGTCCAAGATCCAAAGCCACGCATAGTGCAACACGCCCCAGTGCTCGTAGACTCCTCCCCAGAACGTCGGGCCCGTCAGCCTCCGGTAACTGGCGTCGTCTCGTCGCTGCGCCCCGATCTTTAGGTCAAACACCGCGACCGTGAACTGGCTTGTCTCGATCGTCGTGGCGCCGTTCTCGGTCTTCGTGGCCGTGTACGTGTGCTGCGCATCGTTGGCGACCTGCTGCGGCGTGCCGGCGATGGTGCGCGAGCTCGGGTCGAACGTCAGCCCGTTCGACAGCGCCGGCGACAGCGTGTACGTCCAGTGGCCGCCGCCGCTGGCCGCCGGCAACACGACCGACACCAGCTGGCCAACCCGGTACATCTGCGTGGCAATGCCGGAGCCCGGGCGCGTGACGGGCGGCGGCGTGGGCTGCTCGGGCGGCGCGGTCGGCTTGGGTAGCCCGGGCGGCGCGCCCGTCGTAAACCGGTGATCGGCGGACCAGCTTGAGCAGTGACTGTCGTTCGTGCCGTTGCAGGCCCGCATCTTCAGCTCGTATTCCGTGCTGGCCGTCAACCCCGACAGCGTTTCGCCCCGATCGTTCCCGTCGTCGGCCGGGTGCGTTTTGGCGCCGGTCTCCGAGTTGGGGTTCTGGGAATCGTAGGGCCAGTACTTGAGATCGATGCCGGTCAGCGGCACCCCACCCGTGTTGGCGGCAATGCTCCACGTCACCCGCACCGAATTCGCCGTGATGTTCGTGAATTTGATCGTGTGCGGCGGATCGGGCGGTCCCGCCGTGCGCACTTCGCGGGGCGGATCCGTCCAGAAGCCGCAGAGGGGCACCTTGTTCTCGTCTTCATGGCAGGCGTGGATGCGGAACTTGTAGGTCGTGTCGTACTCCAACCCGGTGAACGTGTGGTTGCGCTTGACGCCAATGGTGTCCGCCTGGCCCCAGCCCGGCTGCTCCGTGCCCTTTTTCCAGAACAGCACGCCGTACCCGGTCAGCTCATGCCCGCCGTCGTCGGGCAAGCCCCAGTTCGCCCGGACGGAATCGATCCTGATGTTGTCAAAGCTGATGCTCGGCACGATACCGGGCCTCTCCTCATGCGTCCTCCCGCCGATCGACCTGCCGGTCGGCCCGCGGGTGGCCGGCACGCCCCGCACCCCCACTGGCGCCCCTTCCGGGAAGGCCAGCACCGTCAGCGCCCGGCTCACCGTGGCGGCGGCCGTGGCGGCGCCGGCCGCGCGCACTTCCGCCGTCACCGTCACCGGCGCCACCGCACAGGCATGGACGAAGAACCGCAGATCCCGCGCCGTCGCGCCCGTCACAGACCGCGTCTGCCTCGCGGACCCACAGGCGCCGATGCCGACGGCGGCGGCGTTGTCGCTCGACACGACCACCTGGTAGGCCACGTCTGCGTCCAGATTGGTCAGCTGGACGTCGAACCGGTCGACCCCCGTCTCCGTGGGATAGCTGCTCAGGTCGTCAAAGGCGATGCCGACGCCGTCCTGTGCCAGCAGGGGCGCGATTTGCCCCAGCCAGGCCGCGCTGAGCAGCAAGGCCGCCACTACGGCCGCTAGCGCCATCCGCTGGGCCGGCCACGCGCCCAGGCCCGCGCGGCGCCCCAGCATCCACCCCACCGGCCATCCGTCCCGCACGCCGGCCCGCCCTAGGAAATCGTTGCGCGTCGGGACTCTACGGAGCGAGCGCAAATAATGTCAATAACTACATGTTAATCATTCATATATCAATATCATGAAGAACCCATTACTTCTTGTTCGTCACCAAATCATCAAACCTGCAACGTATCGAATCATTCCATCAGTAGTCATTCATACCTGCCTCGGTCCAGCCGATGGCTATTCACCGCGATCCAGTTCCCGCCAGGGCGTCCCCGCGGCCCGCCGCTTGCCCGGCGTGGGTCTCGTCGCGCGCGGCGACGTCCGGCCAGACTATTGGCGCCCGGAGGCGCGGTGGTGCCGGCTTTGCTTGTCCAGGTTCAGCCCCGTCACGCGGGTGGGGGTGCCGCCGGTGGTGATGCCGGTCCAGCTGGTGAGGGCGGTGCCGGGGGCCCAGTTGAGGGTGGCGGTGCCGCGCACGGTGTCCCTGGCCGCCAGCAGGGTCTGGCAGTCCGTGACCAGTTCGCGGTTGGCGGCGGGGGTGGGGATGACGGTGCCGTTGGCGCAGGGGGGCGCCGCCGGCGGTTGGGCCGGGGTGAAGGTGGTGGTCTGGCCGTCGCCGGGGGTGATGTCGGCGTAGGCGCCCAGGTCCCGGTACTCCTGCTGGAGCTGGTCCACGCGGGTGGCCCGGTTGGTGGCCTGGCCGTCGGCGGCTGCGCCGGTGGTGATGCGGCTGCTCAGGTTGGCCAGCGTCTGGGTGTGTTCCGGGTCGCCGGCCGGCGTGTCGTCGCGTACGGCCTGCACGACCCCCGCGTCGTCGGTCACCACCGCCCACGACGCCACCGCCTGCCAGGCCTCGAACCCGATGGCGTTGTGCGCGCCCATCGGGGCCAGGAACACCACCGCCCCCCGGCCGCCAATCTCGGCGCTCAGGGTCTTCTCGGCCGCCACCACCTGGGCCCGCAACCTCGCCTCGTAGGCGCCGCGCGTCTGCAACGCGTCGGTCCCGTACGACCCCGCCTCGTGCTCCCGCACGTACAAGGCATACGAGGCCGCCTCGTCCATGCGGTCGTACGCCACCGTCACCGTCGCCGGGGTCGTGCCGCTGCCCAGCAGGAAGTTGGTCACCGCGTAGTCGGCGAAGCAGGTGAGAAACAGGTAGTCCATCGACTCGCCGCCCCGCGCGATGGCCCGGAAGTTGGCCTTGGCGGTCTCTCGATACCGAGGCTCCAGCGTGTCGACGAAGACGCCGAAGAGCGCGTCGAGGTAAACCGGGCTCGGGATCGCCTCTGTCGGCCCCAACTGCAGCCAGAAGCGGACGGCGTCCTCACGCTGCTGCGCCGTCCGTGCGATCCCGCGCCAGGCGCAGCGCACCGAACTCGCCGTCGGCGTGCCCCGGATCGCCAGGTGCACCGGCGAGATCCAGGCCGTGGGCCAGCACCTCCTCCACCGAGGGGGCCTGGCCGACCGACACGTCCGCCGCTGCTGACCCGCCGCCATCCGGCGGTGATGTGCTGTGGGGGAACGTCGCCACGGACTCGGCCACCTGCGCGGTAGAAGATTCGGTCTGACCTATGCCGTCAACTCTCAACGCCGCGCGGGATGATCCAGTCGTCGCTGACGCTTCAGCCGGCATCGCTGAGTGCGAATCGTGACCTGGCGCCCCAGGCCCACCCCATCCGACGCCGGCAAGGACCGCAAGCAATCCAATCACAGCCAGCCGGCCAAGCTGCTGTGGCGTCCGGGCGCCCAGCCTCTTCTGCCAGGTCCGTAAGACCCGTCTCACGCTCCCGCTCCACAATCCGGCAGCCGCAGGTGGATACGGTCCATCACCGGCAGTTCGGGCGGCACGCAGCCCGTCAGCTGATTCCCCGCCAGGTCCACCTTGCGCAGGCCGGCCAACCGGGTCAATTCCGGCGGGATGGGCCCCGTCAATTGGTTGTTCGACAGGTACAGATCGGTCAGGTTGGTCAACCGTCCGAGTTCCGACGGGATCGGGCCGGACAGACGGTTCGAGCCGAGATTGACCTGCCGTAGCGCCGCCAGTCGTCCCAATTCACGCGGGATCCGCCCGGTGAAGCCATTGTGGGAGAGGTTGAGTGCCTGAAGGTGGGTCAGGTCGCTCAGCCTCGGCGGCAACGGTCCTCCAATGTTTTTCGCGGACAGACGGATTGCCGTCACCCGTGCCGGTGCGCCGGTCACCTCGATGCCGGACCACTCGTCGAGTGGGGTGCCGGATCCCCAGTTCGCGAGGCCGCGGCTTTCGCCGAGCAGCGCTTCCCGCATGTCCACCAGCGCCTCGCAGTCGCGCACCAGACCTGGCTGCGCGGTCGGCGCCGGCACAACGAACCCGGCGGCACAGGCGGCTCGACTTACGGCTGCATCCTCGGTCGCCGCCATGGCGGGGACCACCTGGTTCCCAAAGCCCGTATCGGCCACCGGCCGCACGTCACTGCCGTCGGGCGCCATGGTGTAGAGCCGGAGCTCGACGTCCTGCGAATCTTCGTAATGGAAGTTATGGGACACGGCGTAGGCGAACGCGATCCGCTCGCCGCCGGGAGCCCAGGCGGCGACCCCCTCATACTTTAAGACCCCCCAACCCGGCGGTATTCCGTCAATTGGGAGCTGGTCCTGGGCCAGGCACGCGCTGTCCGGCTCGTCCTCATAAAGCGCGGCCCGGCCCAGCAGCGCCCCGTCCAGCGTCACCACGCAGACGGTCGCGCCGTAGGTATACAGCAGCTTCGTTCCGTCCGGCGACCAGGTCACGTCGCTGACCGCGCCGAAGCTGCGCGCAGTCCCCGCGGCCCACCGCGGGCTGCCGAAGTCGTCCCACGCACGAATGTCCGCAACCCGACGCTGGTCGGAACCGTCAACCCCGATGGTGAAGATTCCGAGGGTCCCGTCCTCCACGCTGACGAACGCCAGCCGCTGGCCGTCCGGCGACCAGGCCGGCCCGCTCATCGCCAACGCCAGCGGCCGCAGGAAGTTGAGCCGTCGCGGCGCCGCGCCGTCCACCGGCACGATGTAGAGCCCGAGCCGCGTCCGGCCCGCGGCCGCCGTGAAGGCCAGCCGCCGCCCGTCCGGCGACCAGGCCGGCGGCTGCATGGCCAGTCCCGTCTCCCGCTCGTCACCCTCGTGCGTGACGAGCACGCGGGCATCGCCGCCGTCGGGTGCCATGACGACGAGGCGGCGCGCCCCGTTATAGCGCTCGGACTCCGAGATCATCCCCTGGAGATAGGCCACTCGCCGCCCGTCGGGCGCCCAGGCCGGGTAGCCGTCGAAGACCGGGTTGAACGTGAGACGGCGCGGAGCGCCTGGATGCCCGAGCTCCTGGTCCGGATCCATCCCGCCCGGGCCTGGCTGATGGAAATCGCCGAGATCGACCTGCGCCAGCTCATATCCGTACGATCCGTAGATTCCGTCTCCTTCGACTTCCCGGCCAACCGGATGTCCCAAACCGTCCGGTTGCTCACGCCGCGCAACTGCGGGACGCGGGGAGGTGCAAACGGCGATCAGGGCCTGGCCGCCGTCGGGCCGGATGTCAAAGGGAAGCATCGTGCTCATCACGGTCCAGGTCTCCACGGGACCACGGGCGATCGTGCGCACGCTCGCGCCGTCCGCGCTGGCCGCAAACAGCACCGGCCCTCGCGTCACAAAGATCGTGCGACCGTCGGGACTCCACTGGAGGAACGTCTTCCACCAACTCCAGGAAAAAGAGTGGAGGGTTGGGTAGCACGTGGACATGGGGGCGTAATGCATTGCCACGACACTCTGCCCATCGCCCGCGGCGCCGACGGCCGTCGTGCTGTCTGGCTCAATGGCCGCATCTGCGGTGACCGTAGGCTCAGCCTGCGGCGTAGCCGCGGGAGGAGGCTCGGGTGGTCGTATGTCGGCTGCCTGCGGCTGACACGCGGCGAGCGCCAGCACGACCAGCACCAGCAGCGTCCAGGCGGCTTCCTTGCGGGCGACACTAGTCGGCCCAACGCTTGTGCTCATGGCTTGGTCTGATAGAGGGCATACATTGCAAGCACATCAAGGGGCGTCGGCGCGCAAGGGCTGTTTGTGTCTCTCGCATGATCAAAAACTGTGTCGTAATCTAGGTCGTAGTTGGGATGTTGCTTCCGCTGCCCTGAGCCGTCCGTGCCGCTGCGAATACCAAAAGCGTGCCCGAGTTCATGGATGAGGATTGAATAGACTTTGCTAAACCTGAAATTGGTGCGTGCGCGACCATCTTCAATATTATCTGGATGTCGTGTACGGCACAATTCGAGCCGCACGGTCGGGATCTCCGGCACGTAGCTGCCCGATTCAGTTTCGAAGTTCTCGTCTTTCTTCAGCGCGATATCGGTGATCCATCCCTTGGTCTCATGGAGCACCCGTAGCCGTGCACAGCCGACAGCACGATCGCCGCACAGTCCGGGTTGGATCTCTTGGCCAAATTCGTAGACCATTGGCCGCGCATTGGTTTCAAACATGAACACTTCGTTCCCCACATCGGCTCCATCGCTCGTGCCCGCTGCCGCGCGCAGCACCGCGTCGCGTAGCGCACCGATGTGTCGTGACTGGTCCACGAGGGCTTGTACGTGGGCGCGTCGCGTGTTGAGGTCGTACTGAGCCGCGCTGTTGCTGTCCAACGATCGACTGACCGCCCCAACGAGATTGCTTACGACGGCCGAGTACGTCGCGCATGGCCCGCGTTCGTAGGCAGCCACGACGAGCCCGTCGGTCGCGACGCGCCACCGGTCGAACGCATCGAAGATGAAATCGGCCCAATTGGCCGCTTTCAAGTTGTGGGTGGGAAAGGTATCGCTGCAGATCCGATAGACGTATGTTGCCCGAGGTATACGATGAGTGTTTTGCAGTGGGTAATTCAATGGATAGCTGGCAACTCGTTCACCGGCGTTGGACCTGCCCTGATTGTCTTCGCCCTCCGCACCCGCTCGTGTGGATGGCCAGACAAACACATCACGTCCGGCAAAAACCCGCAGCTTGGCCGGTTGATTCTCCTCCGCGGCTGGCGGCTCATACCAGAACTGGATGGCATAGACGCTATTGAGTTCAAGCGACTGCAGCGTGTTCCCGTTTGTCATTGCCGTTTCAGGAATGTCGCCAACGTGCTCAAAGTTGGCCTCTTCCGGAAGCCATGAAATTGCTGCGTGCGTGTCCTCGGCACGCCGATACCGGAACCGGGCCGTACCGCCCGCATAGGTACTGTCGACAAGAACATCCTGCATCTGCTTCCAACTGAGGGTCGCCTGGCCCCTCGTCCCCGAGCTCGTACCATTCGCTGCCGTGATTGGCGTATCGATGAGAATGATCGCATCACTCGGTTCCGAAAGGACGTCATTATTATCGGCATCTTTGCCAGTGACGGCCTGGACCTGCACCTCATACGCCGCGTGATCTTGCAGGCCCCTTCGTTTCGGTTCAACCTTGGCCCGATAGAACACATGCAGATAGAATTCGTACTTGTAAGTTGAGGTTTTGTCGGCAACGGCCAAAGCCGGAGTCGAAGTGCCCGAGTGAACCGTCCTCCAGCTGGACAGGTCACTTCTGTCGTTAACGCCAAACCCACGGGCGGAAATAACAAATGCGTTTACCTGCGGACCTGTCCACGTCCACGTCAATCTCACCTTGCGTTGGCGCAGTGGCGTGATGTCCAGATTCTGCGGCCGTGACGCCACCGGCGTCGGTGTGGCGGTCGGCGTGGGGGTCGGCGTGGTCCCCGCCAGCGTCGTAAACCGGTGATCCGCGGACCACGCGGAGCAATGGCGGTCCTTGGGGCCGTTGCAGGCGCGCATTTTCACTTCGTATTCCGTGCTGGCCGCCAACCCCCGCAGCGATTTGGGCCGTTCGCCCCACTCCCATTGCAGGCCTTCACCTGCACCACATAGGTCGTGCCGGCCCTGAGGTCGTCGTCCACCGTATGGCTCTTCGTGCCCTTGCCTTTCCACACCGTCGTCCACGCGCGGGTCCCGCTCGCCCGCCACCGGAGCCCATAGCCACGAATCGCCGTCCCGTTGTCACGCGGCGGCGTCGGCTTCGTCCTCCCGTCCTTGTTCGTCCAGCCGCTGCAGCGGTTGGTCCCGTTGCGGGCCCGGATGCTGAACCGGGAGGTCGCATTCGCCGCCAGGCTCGTGAACGTGCGGGCGCTGGTCTGCGCGTTCACCACCACCTGCGCGCCGAACACCTAGCGGCCTGGTCGGCCTTCGCTGAACGGCTCGTCGGGAAGGGCTGGCCCCGTGGACCCGATGCTCGCCAATAGTTGCAACTCGCTTCCGTCAGGTCGCATGGCGTATAGGTGAACCGTCGTGCCAACCGGGTATTCGTTCGTGGCGTCACCCCGGTCCCAAATGGTGATGTTGCCCCAGGTCCGAAAGAACGCGACTCGCTCGCCGTCCGGCGACCAGACCGCCGAGGACTCCGCCTCCTTGGATCGATCGAACCAGCCTGGCGGATACTCCGTGATCCACGGCCGCCACTGCTGCTCCGACTCGTCGGTGGGCGTCAACACGCAGTCCCACCGCCCGAACTCCGGCGCGAATGGGATGACCGGCGTGCGGCCCAGCAACTCGCCGTCCGCCGCCACCACGCAGGTCGCCGCGCCGTACGAGTACAACAGCCGCGTGCCGTCCGGCGACCACGCCACGTCGCGTACTAGGCCGAATTCCTCC
This sequence comes from Chloroflexota bacterium, assembly GCA_026707185.1. The sequence continues at coordinate 5,344 of JAPOXI010000099.1, read as the reverse complement.
GCCGGGGGGCGGTATACCTCGCCTGTCGCTCAGCAGCCAAGCAGTCGTGACGATCTCCGCCTCGTCCGCCTCGTCCGCCCCGTCCGCCCCGACGGCATAGAGACCCAGCAGGTCGTCCGCCATCTTGGCGTAAACTAGCCGCTGGCCGTCCGGCGACCAGGCTGGCCCGCTGACGGCGTCCGTTACCAGCGGCCGCAAGTCGTGCAGCCGCAGCTGCTTCGCCCCGTCCACCGGCACGACGTAGATCCCGACGCGACCATCCGCGTCCGCCGCCGCAAACGCCACGTGGCGGCCGTCCGGCGACCAGGCCGGTGCCACCAGGGCCAGCCCCCGAAACCTCGACCGCGCCGGCGCCTCTACCTGCACCACGATGCGTAGCCCGCGGCCGCCCCGGTCCATCACGCTCAGCCACCGCGCGCCCACATAGCCCGCGTGGCTGAGTCTGTCGGTAAGCAGAACCGACAAGAACGCCACGCGCTGCCCATCCGGCGACCACGCTGGGAAGCCGTCAAACTCGTGATTGGACGTGAGGCGCTCCGGTTCACCGATCTTCGGACCCAGGCGCGCCAGTTCGTATTCGTAGCCCAAGTAATCTTCGGGCTCAGCGCGAACCTGGAAGTGCGGGCGCGGGTAGTCGCATCCCGCGAACACTAGCTGCCGGCCGTCCGGCGACAGGTCAAACGAAATCATCGAGCCGAAGCCCTGGGGCGTCTCCCCGCGAGCCACCGTGCGCGTGTCCGAACCATCGGTCGCCACCGCGTACAGCTGGGGCCCGTAGGTGATAAGGATCTCGCTGCCATCGGGATTCCACTGCAGGAAGTTGCGCCAGAGCATCCAGAAATAACTCGGGTACGGCCGGCAGGTCGTGGCGCTCCACGAGGGCCCGTGGCCGACAACGCTTCCGGCGCGGCTGTCGTCGGAACTGTCGGACCCATTCGACGGCGGAGTTGTGGCCGTCGGCGCCGGCTCGGGCGCGGCGGGCGTGGGACTGGGAGCCGGGGCGGCGACGGTCGAGGTCGGCTGCGCCGCGGCGGCCGTCCGGTCCCTCGGCGTCTCGGCGCCTGACGACGCCTCGCACGCCGCCACGGCCGCCATCAGCGCTAGCGCCGGCAGGACCCGACTCCCGACCCGCCAGGCCGCGCTGCGCCTTCGACGTCGTCTCATGGCGCCGGCGAATCCCGATGCTGGTACAGGGCCTGGACCGCCATCACGTCAAACGGCGTTGGCGAGCACAACTCGCCCAAATGGGCCGCCATCGCCGCGTCGCTCTGCAGCCCACGGTCGGGATGGTCGCCCGCGCCGTCGCTGCCCTCGCGGATCCCCAGCGCATGCCCAAGCTCATGCACCAGCGTGAAATACACCTTGGCGAACCGCGAGTCGTGCGTCTGATTGTTGGGCAGCCGCGGCTGACACGTGTCGAACCGGACCTCCGGAATCTCCGGGATGAACGCCGACTCGTCCGGCTCGAAGTGTCCCTGTTTCTTCAGCGCAATGTCCGTGATCCAGCCCTTGGTGTCGTGTCGCACGCCGCGCCGAATCGCACACCCGACGGCGTTGGCGCCGCAGAAGCCGGGCTCTAATGCGGCCCCGAACCCAAACACCATTGGCAAGTCATTCGAGGCATACATGAAGACTTCGTTCGCCACCTCGTCGCCAGCGGCGATGGCCGCGCGCAGCACCGCGTCCCGCAGCACCCCGACGTGCCGCGACCGCTCCAGCAAACCTCGCACGTGCGACGCCAGGTTCTTGGCGTCCTCAGCGCTCGCCGCGCCGCCCCCCAGCGCCGCCTGCACCGCCTGCACGGTCTGCGCTACCAGGGCGCTGTATTCGGCGCACGGCTGGTGTTCCTGGTTCACGAACACCAGCTCGTTCGTCGCCACCCGCCACTGGTCAAAGGCGTTGAAAATGAAACTGGACCATTCCACCCGCCACGGATCGCGCCGGCCGCCTGGACCATGCAGATTGAGCTCGGGCAACGTGTCGTCGCACAGGCGGTACACATACGTCGCCCGGGGGACGTAGTTCGCATTGTCCAGCGGAAAGTTCAGCGGATAGGTCGCCACCCGCCCGCCGGCCCGATCGCCGCTGCCGGCCGCTTCATCCGACGGCCACACGTAGACGTCCCGCGCGGCAAACACGCGCGGACCCGCCGGCTGGTTGCCTTGCTCGGGCGGTGTGTAAATCAGCTGAATTCCATAGACGGCATACAGGGTCAGCCCGGTGTATGGGTTCGTGGTCGTCGTCGCAACCGGGATGTACGCGTTGGGTTCCCACGTCGACTCCGTGTGCTCAGTGCCGGCGTCGTTCACGACCTTGCGATATCGAAACGCGTACGTCCCACCCGCAGGAAAGCTATCGCCCAGCGTCTGCTGGACCGGATTCCACGTCACCGTGGCCTGTCCGCCCGTGGATGGGCTGGCGCCGCTCGCGGCAACGATCGGTGTGTCCATGATCACGACCGGCTCGCTGAAGTCGCCCGGCGACCCGCCGGTCACCGACCGGATGTGGAACGCGAAGGCTCCGCTCTGCGAGAGACCAGCCTTTGGGCCTGTGATTGCGCCAAGGTTAATCGTGCAGCGGGGCTCGGACACCCGACCGCCGCTCGGCGTGGAACCGGATGCCGCACAGATGGCGGAGTTCCAGGACGTGCCGCCGAACACTTGCGCCTCGACGTCGTACGCGTCCGCACTGTCCACCGCATCCCACGTCAACTCCGCCCGGCGCCCCGTCAGCGGCGCCACATCCAGATTCACCGGCACGGGTGCGCTGGGTGACGGCGAAGGCGTGGGCGTCGGCGTGGTCCCGGCCAGCGTCGTAAACCGGTGGTCGGCGGACCACCTGGAGCAGTGACTGTCCTTGGGGCCGTTGCAGGCGCGCATTTTCACTTCGTATTCCGTGCTGGCCGCCAGTTTCTTCAACGTCTCGCCCCGATCGTTCCCGTCGTCGGCCGGGTGCGTCGTGGCGCCGGCCTCCGAGTTGGCGTTCTGGGCGTCGTAGGGCCAGTACGTGATGTCGAAACCCGTCAGCGGCACTCCCCCCGTGTTGGCCGCCGCGCTCCACGTCACCACCACCGAACTCGCCGAGAGCTGCGAAAACCCGATCGTGTGCGGCCGCTGCGGCGTCGGCGCCCGCTGCGTCGTGACCTCCAGCGGCGGGGTGGTCCACCAGCCGCAGCGGGCCACCATTTTGTGGTCTTCGTTACAGGCGTGAATCCGGAACTTGTAGGTCGCGTCGTGTTGCAGGCCGGTGTACGTGTGCTCCCGCGGCGTCAGCCCCTTCACCAGCACGTCGTCCCGGTAGGAGGGATGCTCCTCGTCTTCGTGCCAGAACAACAGCCATACCCCGAAAGCTCCTTGCCACCGTCGGCGGTCGGCGTGTCCCATTTCGCCACGACCGACGTGGTCATGACCTGCTCGAACCGCGGATTCTTCACAAAGCCCGGCGTGCCCACCCGCGCCACCGCGCCCGCCGCGCCGCGCACCGGCCGCTCGTCCGCCGGCACCCAATCGGGAATCGGCTCGACCGTCACGTCCTGGCTGACCGTGACCGCCGCGCGGCTGGCCCCGGCCACGCGCAGCGCCGCCGTGACGGTCCCCGCGCCCAATCCGCAGGCATAGAGGCGGAATTCCACGTTGCGGGCCGTGGCGCCAGTGACCGTCGCGCGCTGCGTGGCCTCGCCGCAGCCGCCAATCCCGAGCGCGGCGGCATGGCTGCTCGACACGACGATCTCGTACGTCGTCGCCGCATCGAGATTCGCGAGTTGGACCTCGAACCGGTCCACGAACGCATAGGTGATGAGGCCCACCAGGTCGTCCAGCCGGATGGTGACCCCGGACGTCCCCGTGGCCTCCGGCGCCCGGGCCTCGCCCTCCTGCGCCTGCACGGGCGTCCAATGCCCCAGCAGGACGGCGCTCAGCAGCAGCAGGCCGGCGACCGCGACCATGCCCACGCGCCGCGCCGGCCAGCGGCGGGTCAGCTGGACCGCCCCAGGCCAAGGCCTGGTGAACAGGCGCCGCGCGCTTCCTCCGCCGTCCGGCATCCGCCCTGCCTCGCCGGATCACAAGAGCGAAGGGTTTATCACAGGTATCGGACGGTGTGCAAAACCCAACACAAGAACTTCCCCAGCCTATTCGCCGGCATTCCTCTGGGCCGCGCCGCCTGCCTGCGTGTCCCGGAACCGCTGCCGCAGTTAGTCCCCGCGGGTGGCCCGGTTGGTGGATTGACCGTCGGCGGCCGCGCCCGCCGTGATGCGGCTGCTCAGATTGGCCAGCGTCTGCGTGTGTTCCGGGTCGCCCGCCGGCGTGTAGTCCCTGGTCGCCTGCACGACCCCGGCGTCGTCGATCACCACCGTCCATGGCGCGGTCGCCTGCCAGGCGGGTGACCGGGCGGTGATGGTTGGACTCGGTGCCGGGCTGGCGTGGGCCGCGGAGGGATCGAGTGGACCGCGGCAACCACTAGGCTCACGACCGTTGCGACGACGGCTGCGAGCGCGGGTTAGCTCCGGGATTCACGCAGGCAATCTGCCAAGAGCGAAGACCGAAGTGAACCACATCGTCCGGAGTCGTCCCTGGTACGGATGAGGACTCCGGTTCAGGTCCGGATGTGGGCTCCCACTTGACTTTTCGGCAATGGGCGACGCACTCACCACGGGGTGACGTGGCATAGGGAGCTGGCCCTGCGCCGCGCGGTTGTTCGGGGCCGTATTGGATGGATGATCCTTCGGCCATAAACTGTTCGAAGCCGCATGTTACGTCGGCGAAGCGCGACGAGCGGATGCGGCGCGCGGAGGGGGAGGCATTCGAAAAGGGTAAGAACTCGCACATGACCCGGCGCCGGTTGCTGCGAGTCGCCGGTGGACTGGGCATTAGCGCGGCGGGAGTCGCGGCGCTTGCGGCCTGCGGCGAGGCTGAGCCGAAGATCGTGACCAAGGAAGTCCCGGTCGAATGAGTTGTGGTGAAGGAGGTCCCGGTCCAGACGATTGTGACTCAGCAGGTCGACAGAGTCGTGACCCGAGAGGTCTTGAACGTCGTCAGCGTGGAAGTTCCGGTTGAGAAGGTGGTTGAGGTCTAGCAGGTTGTCGAGGTCCCGGTGGAAAGGGTTGTCGAGAATGTCGTCACCAAGGAAGTGGAAAAAGTCGCTGAGAAAGTCGTCGAGGTCGAGGCGCAGCGTCCGCCCTCCACCGTCGTGTTCGTACACGACCACACGTCGGGTCCGCGCGGCGTCGCGATGGGATGGGGCCTGGATCGATTCGCGCAGACGGTGCCCCACATCAATATCAAGTTCGTGCCTCAGCCGCACACCTACGAGGAGTCCTTCAGCATTCAGATGGTCGCCGGCACGGCGG
>JAPOXI010000062.1 GCA_026707185.1 Chloroflexota bacterium | reverse complement strand
GACGAGGCAAGGGAAACGAAGTGCATCAACTACGCTATTGACCTCCACCTGGGGATCGAGTATCGACCCGGCATAGTTGAGCGTGCGTTAAATTGGCGAAAGAAGGCGTCGCCCGAAGCGCAACACAGTCTCAGAACGGCCATAAATGCAAGTAACTTTAGCGTCCAAGGATTTCGAAGTACGAGCGCGTATAACGCACCTCCAGGTCGTTTGCTGGATCAGGTCATAGAGCGCATGCCGACGTCAAACGATCTTACCGGCGCCATCTTGAGAGTTTGGATTGAATCACAGGATGTGCTGCATGCGAATGTGGTCGAATATCGCAAGAAAGCTGACTTGCCGATTCAGGAATATGTTTCAGGTCGCGAGTTCCCGGGATTGTGGGACTTCGATGAGTGGAACCATGAAACAGATGTCTTTGTCGAGAGTAACGGAGAGTACAGCGACGACGACGCAGCTTTGATGCTGTGCTGCGTATCCGGAAACATGCCGCAGCTACCGCCTGACGACCTCGACGATGGAACTGTCCTACCGGAAGGCAGTTTGTTCGCACATTGGATCGAGTACTTAAAGCAGTTATCTCCATATGCTGTTGATTGGCAAGAGACCGAAAATTTCATTTCCGAAGTCAGGGAAATCAGCCAGGCGAAAGTGCGGGAAGCCGAAGAGGCGCTGGCGGCCACGTTAGCGAGGAAGCTTGCGTATATCGAAGAGAACTTCCTGGACGACCTGAAGTACCTTGAGGCGGAAATCAACGCGTGGTCGGAGATTGACACGTCCAAGCTGGCCGACGTATCCACGACACTGGATATCGTTGACCAGCTGGGCGATTCGCTACTTGCGTATTGCAGGGTTCGACTCCAGGCGGCTACCCGGAGCGAAGAAGACGCCCGACTGGCGAAACGGTCAGAGCTCGAGCCGCGGATACTGTCTCTAATCGACCAAGTCAGTCGTCACATCTCCGGCGACTGGAATCCCGACGACGACACGCCACCACCCGACGCTGAAGCCATTGGCCATTCCAATGGTGACAGCCCGGAAGGCGGCAGCGACTCGGCAACGGTAAGGCCCTGCCTCGGACCAGGAGCACGAGCAGACGGTGCGGTTTCTGCGAATCCGAGTGATGTGACTGAGCAGTTAGATTCCACCGACGTTGCATTGCAAGCCGACCATGCCGCACTGCAGGACAAGCACGAGAAGATTGAGGCCGAACGACAGAAATATGAACAGCAAGTCAAGGAGTTGCAACTAGATACGCAAAGCCTGAAGAAAAACGAGGATGATTTGCGTCGAAAGTTGTATGAGGGCAAAGAAAACTACAGAGCTCTGCAGTCAGCCTATGTCGCCATACGCCGATCAGAATCCGGTCCAACTCAATCCCCAGGCGGAAATGGCGAGGACTTATCAGACATCAAGGCGGCGGTCGAACTCGCGGGTCGATCGTTTGAAGATCGGCTGCTTTTTGCACTCAATTCAAAGTCCGAAAAGAATCCAGGTTTCGAGGACACCACGTCGGTGTGGAAGGCGTTTGAGTGGCTGGCAACCGAGTACTACGACTCCCGGCGCAATGGATTCGATGGAATCGACAGCTTTGACGAGTCGTGCCGTGAGGCTTGCGGATTGTGGTATAAGCCTAAGCAGAGTGATACAGCAAAGGGTAAATATCCTGAGCACTATACTACGAAGGTTGGCTCAACAACCTATACGCTGGACGAGCATATTGGCAGAGGCAGTGGTGACCCAAGAAGTATGATTAGAATTGGTTTTGACTGGGATAAGAATATGGAGGTTGTCGTAGTCGGTTATATTGGTAGACACCCGCGCACAGACGAGAGCTGATGCTGCCGGTTCGAATTCCTAGTCCTTACTATAATTCTCCGCGTAACCAGGGTGCGAGTTTCCGAAAGTCTGCTCATCCCCGGATCGAGTCCAGGGCAGGCTCTGATCCTCTCCCTCCTGAGGTGGATTAAGAGCGGACGAGAATCCGAGGGCTAGGGGGAGCGAAAGAGCCCCTTATCAGGATCAGGGCGCGGCATTCACGGGGCACCGTCGCCTAGGTGTCTTCTGGTCCGCTGCCTAGCGCGCGGGCTTCCTCGTACGCACCAGCGCGCTTGGTTTGGTAGGCGCGAAGGGCATTGGGGCCGTATCGACGAGTCTCGCGGCCTTGTCGGGTCAGACCCTCGGCTTACGATCCATTCCAACAGACCGGCTGGCGCTCGCAACAGCACTGACGGTCCGTCCCAACGCTCGATTTGGAAGTCCGGGAATGCCCGTCCGATTAGCTGATTGCGTTTTCGCTTTTGGAACTGGTCCTACCGTGCCTTGGTAGGATGTTGGCTGATCCTGGGTAGTCGTTCCCGCGCAGGGTTACACGAACTTCACCGGAGACTCCGAGCGAACAGTCGATTAGGGCGTGGAGCGCGTGAGCCGGCTAGCAAAGCCATTGAAATCTTGGAGGCTGTGATATGAGGGAAATTCAGGGGGATGCAAAGAACGTGCGAAATCTTCTCGGTGGGGGTGCAAAATTCGCCATTGACTACTATCAGCGCGAGTATCGGTGGGAGTCGAAGCAGGTAACTGAGCTAATTGAAGATCTCGCTGAGAAATTTCACGAGAGCTATAAGGAGGGAGACGCTCGATCCGGTGTCCAAGATTATGGCCGATACTTCCTTGGTTCAATAATCATTAGCGAGCGGGATGGCAAGAGGTTTATTATTGATGGACAGCAACGCATTACCTCGCTCACGCTACTATTGATCTATCTCCACCGCGAGTTAGAGGATCATCAGCAGCAAGGTCAGATTTCAGATCTCATATTCTCCCTGAGCTTTGGCGAAAGGTCGTTCAATCTCGAAGTGCCTGAACGCAAAGCATGCATGAATGCACTTTTTACGGGTGAAACGCTTGAGAGAAAGGACCAACCTGAATCGGTTATCAATATTCTAGATAGATTTCAAGACATAGAGAAAGCCTTTCCGGATGATCTCAAAGATAACGCACTTCCCTACTTCGTCGACTGGCTCATAGAGAATGTGCGTCTAGTTGAGATCACAGCTTCATCTGACGCAGACGCCTATACAATCTTCGAAACTATGAATGATCGGGGATTATCCCTCACACCGACCGAAATGCTCAAGAGCTACCTGCTTGCCAACATACAGGAGGCAGAAAGTCGAAACGAGGCAAGTGAGACATGGCGAGGCCGTGTGGAGTCTCTACAGAAGTTCGGGCGAGGAACGGAGGCGAATGCGCTTACAGCTTGGCTGCGGAGCCAATACGCCGAGACAATCCGAGAGCGTAGACGGGGAGCCAAGCCGAGGGACTTTGGTCTTATTGGAACTGAGTTTCATCGCTGGATTCGAGATCACGCTAGCGAACTGTCGCTGATGGAGTCCTGTGATTTTAGACGTTTCATTCAAGACGACTTCGTATTCTATAGCCGTTGGTACGAACGTATCCGCGAGGCAGCACATCGCCTCACCGACGGACTCGAATGTATCTACTATAACGAGCAAAACAACTTCACTTTGCAGTATCCAATGTTGCTCGCTCCAATCCAAACGATTGACCCCGAGCCACACATCATATGTAAGCTGAGAATTGTAGCGGCATATATCGACAGTCTGGTCGCCCGTCGCATTTGGAACTGGAGATCAACAGCGTATTCGACAATGCAGTATGCGATGTTCTTGGTAATAAAAGAAATTCGTGGGAAGTCGGTAGAGGAATTGGCGGGGATATTATACCGGCGACTCCACGAGGAAGGGCTGGCATTCGGTGACAACGGGTTTGCTATGCATCGAAGGAATGGTCGACAAATACATAGGATGCTGGCTCGTATGACCGACTATGTGGCTACGGGATCTGGGCAACAACCCAAGTATATGGAGTATACTGATTGGCGAATCAGCGATCCGTATCAGGTGGAGCATATATGGGCAGATCATCCTGAGCGTCACACCTCGGAGTTTTCACATCCTAATGACTTTGCATCCTACAGAAATCGGATCGGGGGTTTGCTTCTTCTTCCGAGAAGCTTCAACGCCGCGTTTGGAGACAAGCTCTATATTGAGAAGTACGAACCGTATTTTGGACAGAACCCGTTAGCCCAAAGTCTCAATGCGAAAGCCTATGAGAACAATCCCGGATTTCGCAGATTCTGTGCGGAGTCAGGGCTCCCGTTCAAGGCTCATCCCCAGTTCAACAGGGATGATCTCGACGAGCGGCAAGAACTCTATCGGAGAATTGCAGAACAGATTTGGGATGCCGAGACATTGCAGCGTGAGGCGGATACGCTGTCACACTAACGTCATTTGAACGACTTGTTAGCTCGAGGCGTAATGACGGGGGTGTTTCGATTGTTGAGCATCTAGGAGACTCAGGTGCAGTGTCGAGAGGCGGCGATCCGGCGGTGTGTTAAGGCCCACCGTTGGCCAAGGCCAGGGCCGTCAGCGCCCAGTCGCAGAGATTGCCCAGACGCAGCGGCAGCGGCGCCCCGCCTTCCATGCCCGGCCAGACGGTCAGGTCCACGCTGCCGTCTTCCTGCTGGAGCTGAAGGAAACGTTGGCCCACGGATTCGGCGTAGGCGGTGAGGGCGGGATCGGGCCGGTTGACGTTGAGTTGCAGGACCGCCCAGCCGGTCTTGGAGGCGAATGGCGACGTCCACGGCTGGCCCCGGTGCGACAGGATCACGTTCGCGTAGGTGCGGGCCAGGTCGAAATGCCGGTCGTCGTCAGTCTGGCGTCCCAGCCAGGTCAGGCCTGCGATGGCGGTGGCAAACATAGCCGGGCGGCAGGGCCCGCTGAGATCGAAGTAGTTTCGGCCGGTTTCGGCGTCCGAGTCGGTGATGACCTCTCCATCGGCGTACAGGCCAAAATGGAAGCGTCGATCTGCCTCAGGCTGGAGTTCGATCAGGCGGTCCATGAAGCCAGCGGCCAGTTCGGCGGCCTCGAGTTCGCCCGCGGCGGCGCAGCCGGCGGCGGCCGACGAGCTGTTCAATACTCCTTGCTCGCGACCCTGATGGGTCTCGTTCCAGAAGCCACCTAGCTCGGGATCCTGCTCCTGGATGGCTCGCCGGGCGATACGCCGCGCCAGGTCGAAGCGTCCAAGCGCCGCGCTGCTCCAGGCCAGCCAGCCCGCCTGGTAGAGAAAGGCGCTGGCGGGACCGTTGAACCGGTCGACCTTGAACGACCCGTCGTCCGCCAGCAGGTTGCGCTCGATGTGGTCCAGCACGCGCAACGCCAATTGGCGACGATCGCCATAAGCGAACACATAGGGCAGCTTGAAGTGCAGGCCCGGGTCGCCCGGATCGATGAGGCTGCGCCCTTCGTCATCCAGGTGGGCGGCCAGAAAGTCCAGCGCGCGATCGGCTGCTTGTCGGTATTCGCTTGCCGTGGCAGCGTCCATCGGTCGTCTCCCGCCGGGCTGGTGCCTCAGCCTACGCCCTCGGTGGCTATCCGACCTACGTCGAGCCGGCGCCTACCCGCCTCTGGCGCACGATGCGCGCCGCCGCATCCAGATCGTCCGGCGTCGTGATCTTCAGGTTCTCGCGGCTGCCCTCGAACACCCGCACGGGCAGACCTTCGGCTTCAAGCACCGACACGTCGTCGGTATAGAGATCGAGCATGGCGGTTTGCCGTTCGTGCGCACCCAGCAGGTCCGCGAACCGCGCAAATTGCGGCGTCTGGGCATGCCACACGGATGACCGCAGAGGCGTGCGAATGACGAGGCGCTCGCGATCGACGATCTTCAGCGTGTCCGTGGCCGGAACGGCCGCCACGGCCGCGCCGTAAACCCGAGCCATCCGCAGGCCATCCTCGATCATCGCGGACGTGACCAGCGGTCGCGCCCCGTCATGTACGGCCACGTAGTCCGGCGGATCACCACTCAGCGCACGCAGGCCGTGCAACACGGACTCGGCCCGCGAGGAACCGCCGCGTACGAACGCTCGCACTTTGGCTAGCCCGGCCTTCGCCACGATTTCGCGAAGTTTCGCGTCGTTGTGTTCGGACGTCGTCACCGCCACGGACCGGATGCCTGGGCAGCCATCGAAGGCCCGCAAGCTCCACACAATGACTGCCGCGCCTTCAAGGTCGGCCAGCAGCTTGTCCGCGCCGCCCATGCGGGCGCTGGATCCCGCACCCAGGACAACCGCGTCGGCGCTCACGCCAGCGCCGCGTCCAGCGCCTGCCGCAGATTGCCCACCGGAATCGCAGTGGTCTGGCGGCCATTGCTCTGCGCGCCGGCCGGGACCACGCAGTGCGTGAAACCCAGCCGCGCGGCCTCGTCCACACGTTGAGCCGCCGAGGGCACGGTTCGCAGTTCGCCGGCAAGCCCGACCTCGCCCAGCGCCGCCGCTCCCAGGCGCAGCGGTTGGCCGCTATGGCTGGAGGCCACCGCCAATGCCACCGCGAGGTCTGTTGCCGGCTCGCGGAGCCGCAGCCCGCCCACCACGTTGACGTAGACATCGTGCGCCGACAGTCCCACGTCGGCCCGGCGCGAGAGCACGGCCAGCAGCATGTTCAGGCGATTCAGGTCCAACCCGTTCGCCAGCCGTCGCGGCAGGCTGTAGGTCGTGGGCGCGACCAGCGCCTGGATCTCGACCAGCAGAGGCCGGGTGCCCTCCATCGCAACCGCCACGGCCGACCCGGGCGCGGATGCATCCCGCCCTGCCAGCAGCATGGCCGAAGGATTCGTTACTTCACGAAGCCCGGCGCCATCCATCTCGAACACAGCCACCTCGAAGGTGGGTCCGAAGCGGTTCTTCACCGAACGCAGCAGCCGATGGGCGTGATGATCGTCGCCCTCCAGGTACAGCACCGCGTCCACGATGTGCTCCAGCAGACGCGGTCCCGCCACCATGCCTTCCTTGGTCACGTGACCCACGATCAGCACCGGCGTGTGGGTGGCCTTGGCGTACTGCAACAGGCGCAGCGTGGACTCACGAACCTGGGTGACGCTGCCTGGCGCGGAGGCCAGGCCGTCCGCCCGAACCGTCTGGATCGAGTCAACCACCATCACGCCGGCCCGCAGTCGTTCAGCCTCCGCCAGCGCGCCGTCCATTGCGGTCTCGGCGTAGACAAAGAGCCCGTCGCCGCCAATACCCATGCGCTCGGCGCGCATCCGGATTTGCGCCGCCGATTCCTCCGCGGCCACGTACAGGCAGGGACGTTGGGGCGACGCCAGTTCGGCCGCCAGCCGCAGTACCAGCGTCGACTTGCCCACACCCGGATCGCCGGCCAGCAGCACCAGCGATCCTCGAACCAGCCCCCCGCCCAGCACCCGGTCCATTTCGCCCATGCCCGTGGGCATTCGGTCGTCGGCCGAAGTGTCGATCTGATCCAGGGCCACCGCCTGCGGCGTTGAGCGCGAACCGGCCGGCCCCTCCGTCACCCGGCGCTCGGCCAGCGAGTTCCAGGCCCCACAGACGCTGCACTGCCCCGTCCACTGCCGATGCTCCGCCCCGCACTCGGCACAAGCAAACAGACGGCGAGGTTTGGCCAAGGGATTTCAGCTTGGAGTCAGGTGGTCCGAATGGTAGCGCCGGGCAAAGCGTGGCCCGTCATCGGTGAACCATTGCCGCGGCTGCTTCGCCTGACTTTCGGTTGGCCGCGGGTCGTTGGCCTGCCGTGGGCGGCTCGATGAGAGTAATCTGGTCGGGCGAGCCGGGAATGGCTCGGCGGTCGGGCTGGCCGCGAGCGTCTAAGAGTCTCGGAGGTCGTCAAATGCGAATTCTCAGGGTCGTCGCCCTGTTGCTTGCACTCACCATTGCTCTCGTGATCGCAGCTTGCGGCGAGGACTCCGGCGATTCCACGACCGGCGCAACGTCCCCGGCAACGCCGGCCGCGGGCGATGCCGCCACCGCCGGAAAGCTCTCCGCCAACAACGCAACCGTGGAGGAGTTGGAGGCGGCGTTAGCGGCCGCCGGGATCAAGAATCCCGGCGCGTGGGCCCATGACATAGAGCACCACCGCCCCTTCCCCGCCGACGACACAGAGTTTGCGAAGCTTCGGCGCGGGCTCGCGGAGCACAACGCCGCGCCCGAAGTCGTGGAGACGATCGTCGGACTTCTCAAGCTGCCGTGATTAGGTCCTTCGCCGGTGAGGGGGTAGTCGGGACGCTGCGGGGCGCGATGGCGTTTCTGGTCGTTATCAGCATCCTGAGCGTGGCTGTCGCGCTTGCCTACGAACGACACTGGGAAGAGTTCTGGCAGTTGATGCCGTGGGCAACCCTGGTCTTGAGCGGTCTGGCCCTTGTCGCGCTCGTGCTTCGCACATCGCAGGCGACAATCCGGATCGCCCGAATGGTCGCGGTGCTCGTGCTGGTTGCTGCTTTGCTCGGGATTTGGCGGCACTTTGACCATAACTACGTCACGGCCGTCATGGATCAGGACTACGCCGATCGCTGGGGAGAAATGCCGGTCGTCGAGCGCGTGTGGACGGTAGCCAACGGTTCCGTGGGCCATGTGCCGGTGCCGGCCGCCGGGGCCCTGGTCCCCGTAGGCGTCACACTCTGGATGACCACGCTGGGCCTGGGCGAGCAATCCAGGCGGAAGACAGAGGCCCGCCGCCGGAAACCCTAGAGACCCTGCGGCACTCGGCGGCACGCCGCTCAGACTTGGTCAGGCCTCCGTGGTCAGGAAGGCTGAGGGCTCAGGCTTCGACCGGTGACCGCGACGTGATGGCCACATCGTCGCCATTCCGATCCACGATCACCTGCGCGCCCGGCTCGAAGGCGCCGCGCAGCAGTTCCTCCGCCAGCGGATCCTCGATCAGGTTCTGGATCACGCGGCGCAGCGGGCGGGCGCCGAAGTCGGGGTCGTAGCCCTGTTCGGCCAGCAGAACCTTGGCGTCCGCGGTGACTTCAAGTTCAAGCTCGTGCTCGCTCAACTGCAGCCGCACGCGCGCCAGTTCCAGGTCCACGATGTCGGCCACATCCGACCGGGTCAGCGCGTGGAAGACCACGCTGGCGTCGACCCGGTTGAGAAACTCGGGTCGGAACACCTTCTTCAGCTCGTTCAGAACCTTGGACCGCATGTTTCGGTAGTAGGTGTCCTCGGTGGAGGCGTCGTCACTGTGGAACCCCAGCGTGGCGTTGCGCTTGATGTGCTGCGCGCCCACGTTCGAGGTCATGATGACGATGGTGTTGCGGAAGTCCACCGCGCGACCCTTGGCGTCGGTCAGTCGCCCGTCGTCCATGAGTTGCAGCAGGATGTTGAAGACTTCGGGGTGCGCCTTCTCGATCTCGTCCAGCAGGATCACGGCGTACGAGCGGCGGCGGACGGCCTCCGTCAGCTGGCCACCTTCCTCGTAGCCCACGTAGCCCGGCGGGGCACCCACCAGCCGGGACACCGCGTGCCGCTCCATGTACTCCGACATATCGATGCGGATCAGCGAGTCCTCGCTGCCGAACATGAAATCGGCCAGTGCCCTCGCCAGCAGCGTTTTTCCGACACCGGTCGGTCCCAGGAACATGAAGGCGCCGATCGGCCGCTTGGGGTCCTTCAACCCGGCCCGCGCGCGGCGGACGGCTCGCGAGATGGACTCGATGGCTTCCTTCTGACTGACCACGCGGCGTGCCAGCTCGTCTTCCATGTGCAGCAGCCGCTCGGATTCCTCCTCGCGGATGCGCGTGACCGGAATGCCGGTCCACATGGAGACGACCTGCCCGACTTCCTCTTCGGTCACGCGCGGCGACTGGCCTTCGTTGGACTTCGTCCATTCCTCGCGCAGGGCAGTGGCCTTGCCGCGCAGCTGCTCTTCTTCCTGTCGCAACTGGTTGGCGGCCTCAAAGTCCTCGGCGTCGATGGCCTTGGATTTCTCCGCCGCTACCTGGTCCGCGCGGCTTTCGAGTTCGCGCAGCCCCTTCGGCGGCATGCCGTAGCGGATCTTCACGCGGGCCGCCGCTTCGTCCATCACGTCGATCGCCTTGTCCGGCAGGAACCGATCGGTGACGTAGCGGCCGGCCAGTTCGGCGGCCGCGGTCAGGGCGTCGTCCGTGATCTCGACGTTGTGGTGATCGGCATAGCGGCTGCGGACACCGCGCAGGATGTCCACGGTTTCCTCGATGGACGGTTCCTGCACCATCACCGGCTGGAAGCGGCGTTCCAGGGCGGCGTCGCGCTCGATGTACTTGCGGTACTCGTCCAGCGTCGTCGCGCCGATCACTTGCAGCTCACCCCGCGCCAGCGACGGCTTCAGGATGTTGGCAGCGTCCACGGCGCCTTCAGCGGCGCCGGCGCCCACCACGGTGTGCAGCTCGTCAATGAAAAGCACCGAGTCGCTGGAACCCTTGATCTCGTCGATCACCTTCTTCAGGCGTTCCTCAAACTCGCCGCGGTACTTGGTACCGGCCACCAGGGTGCCCATGTCCAGGGTCAGCACGCGCCGGTCGCGGAGTGAGTCCGGCACTTCGCCCTCGATGATGCGCTGGGCCAGGCCCTCCACGATGGCTGTCTTCCCAACGCCAGGTTCGCCGATGAGCGCTGGGTTGTTCTTGGTGCGGCGGCTCAGGATCTGGATCACCCGCTCGACTTCGTCGTGACGCCCGATCACGGGGTCCAGCTTGTCGGCGCGGGCGGCGGCTGTGAGGTCGATGCCCATCTGGTCCACGACCGGCGTCTTGGACGACCGCTTGGAAGGGGCTGTCGTGGCTGCTTCGGGCTGGCGCTCGCTCTGGCTCTGGCTGACCACTTGCACGACCTGGGATCGCACCTTCTCCAGGTTGACGCCCAGGCTCTCCAGCACGCCGGCCGCGATGCCTTCGCCTTCGCGCACCAGGCCCAGCAACAGGTGCTCGGTGCCGATGTAATTGTGGCCCAGCCGCCGGGCTTCTTCGATTGAAAGCTCGATCACGCGCTTGGCGCGCGGCGTCAGCGTGATATCACCGACGACCATTCGCTCGCCGCGGCCAATGATGAACTCGACCGCGCTGCGAACCTTGTTCAACTCGACGCCCAGGTTCTTGAGGACCTGCGCCGCAATACCTTCGCCTTCGCGCACCAGGCCCAGCAGCAAGTGCTCGGTGCCGATGTAGTTGTGGTTAAAGCGTGTCGCCTCGTCCTGCGCGTAGACCAGGACCTTCTTCGCGCGCTCCGTGAACTTATCGAGCCTGTCGTTCACGGCAACCTCCCAAAGGCAAAACCCCATGAGAACCTGGGCCGCAACCTCAGCCCCTTGGGCAAGATGGACGCTTGGGCACTGCGACGCCGAGATGCTAGTGGCGTCACCTGAGATCGCACCTCTTGCAGGCTCAGCCCCAGCCGTTTCAGAACGTCTGCGGCGCCGCTCTCGTCCTCGTGCACCAAGCCCAGCAACAGGTGTTCGGTTCCAATTGAGTTGTACCCAAGCCAACGAGCTTCTTCGATCGACAGTTCGAGCGCTCTCGCGGCTCGGGGGCTGAGAGTCAGATCGCCCACGACCATCCACTCGCTGCGTCCAACAGTTAACTCAACCGCGCTGCGAACCTTGTTCAACTCAACGCCCAGGTTCTTGAGGACTTGGGCGGTGCCGCTCTCGCCCTCGCGCACCAGGCCCAGCAGCAAATGTTCAGTCCCGACGTCGTTGTGGTTAAGGCGCGTCGCCTCATCCTGCGCGTAGACCAGGACCTTCTTCGCGCGCTCCGTGAACTTATCGAGCCTGTCGTTCACGGCAACCTCCGGTAGCGGCGACCCAGAGCTTACGAACTGCTCTTGGTCTCGTCGCTCGCCTCTATTGTGGCATCCATGTCGTCGGATTCCGTAGCGATTGCCGCATCCGCGTCGTCAGACCCGTCGGCGACAACGACATCCGCGTCGTCGGAGTCCTCAGCGTCGACGACACCCAGGTCGTTGGAATCCGCAGCGACAGCGGCATCCACGTCATCGAAATCCTGGGCGACTTCCGCATCCGGGCTCTCCGCCACCGCGGCCAGTTCGCCTTCGACCTCAGGCTCGTCGTAGTCCTCGTCAGGCGGCGGATAGATCTCAACCGGCGTCAACCGGATGCGGCGCCGCTGCGCGTCGATGCTCAGGATGCGGAACTGCCCGATGTCGCCTTCGTTCACCATGTGCAGCGCGGCGTTGCCCAGGTCCGATGAGTGGGCCAGGCCTTCTACTCCGTCGGCCAGTCGCACGAACGCTCCAAACGGCGCCAGCTTCGTGACGGTGCCCGGAACGACTTCATTCTCCTGGAACCGCGCGGTCAGATCGGCCCACGGGTCGGTGGTGGCGCGCCGCATGCTCAGTGCGATCTTCTTGTCCACGCGGTCCAGGGCCAGCACGTAGACGTCCACTTCCTCGCCCGGCCGCAAGATTTCCTCGGGGCTCTCCACGCGGCTCCACGAAAGCTCGGAAATGTGCGCCAGACCGTCCGCGCCGCCCAGGTCGATGAACGCGCCGAAGCTGCAGATGTTGCTGACGAGGCCCTTGCGGACCTGCCCGACCTGCAACTCGTCCAGCAGCACTTCACGCCGCTGCGCGCGCATCTCGCGCTCGGCCACGCGCTCCGACAGGATCAGGCGATTGCGTCGGCGGTCGAGCTCGATGATCTTCACGTAGATCATCTTGCCCACCAATTCCGACAGCTTGGCGTTCAGTTCCTCTTCGGTTTCATCGGCGGGGCCGCGCCGCAAGCTGGTGAGTTGCGACAGCGGGACAAAGCCGCGCGGGCCCACGTCCACCAGCACCCCGCCCTTGTTGTATTCCTGGACGGTGGACTCGATGATCGTGCCGTTCTCGAAGAGTTCCTCGGTGGCGCGCCAGACCTTCTCCTGCGCCGCCCGGCGAACCGAGAGCACCGCCGGCCCGTCGCCTTCCGGACGCACGACGTACACGAAGGCAACGTCGCCAACGCTGAACTCCGGCTTTGGCTCCTCGGAACGCGAGTCCCACAACTCCCGCTGCGGGACCACGCCCTCGGACTTCAGCCCGATGTCAATCAACAGTTCGTCGGGGTCGACCCCAACCACCAGGCCCTCGATCACGTCGCCTCGCGAAATCCCCTGCATCGCGCCGCCCGGCTCGCTCAGCAGATCTTCCATCGACTCCAGTTCTTCGATTGGCTCGGGTTCGGCAACCGAGACATCGGCTGGCGCCGCAGCGTCGTGAGTCGCACTCAAGCGAAGGGACCTTTCAAAATATGGGGAATGGCGCCGCCTCCTCGTAGCGGCGGCCTCGTCGATTATATCAACGGCATTGGAAACGTCGGCATGCTCTTCGAGACGCCTAGGGCATCACAAAGCCGCCGTCGTAGCTAATGTTCTGGCCGGTCATGTAGTCGGAGGCATCCGACAGCAGGTACGCCACAAACCCGGCCACGTCCTCCGGCGTCTCCACACGGCCCAGCGGTATCCGTGAGATCGCCTCCGCGATTACCTCCCCCGGCTGCTTGCCCAGCAACCGGGCCCGCTCGCGGTCGATGTACTCCCACATCGGAGTGTCCACAACGCCCGGGCTCACGGCATTCACCCGCACGCTGAGCGGACCCAGTTCCATCGCCATGACCCGCGTCAAGCCGTGCAGGGCCGTCTTGCTGGTGTTATAGACGTTGGTGGCGAACGAGGGCAGGCGCGACGAAGCCGACGCGATGATGACGATGCTGCCCTGCTTGCGTTGAGCCATCCGCTCCGCCACCGGATGCACGAAATGAAATGTGCCGTCCAGGTTGACCGACATCACCTGGCGCCAGACTTCCGGCGTCAGATCCAGGAAGTTCTGTACCCGCATGATCCCGGCATTGGCCACGGCCCCCGTCAGCCCGCCCAGCGCGTCGTCGACCTCGTAGACCCACGCCCGAACCGCCGCGTGGTCGGTCACGTCCAACTGAGCCGATAGGGCCGTCCCGCCGCTGCTGCGAATCTCCTCGGCCACGGCCGTCGCCGAGTCACCGTCCAGGTCCGATACCGCCACGGCCCAGCCGTCGGCCGCCATCCGCAGTGCCGTGGCCCGGCCGATGCCTCGGCCCGCGCCGGTAATGGCGACAGCCCCGGTCATCGGCTGGCCTGCTACCCGTCCAGCGCCGGCGGCACGCCTACCGAGGCGCCGGTGGTCAGGGCGCGTACGCCCGCGTCGATGATCGCCACCACCTCGCGATTGAACCGGAAGCTCCCGCGCCCCTCGATCGGCAGCCCCTCCCGCACGCAGTGCGCGAAGTAAGCCACCCCGCTGCGCCGCTCGGGGGCCGGGGGTGGTGTCTCGATCAGCTCGCCCGCCCGTCGTTTGTCGCCGTCGAAGATGCGCAGGTCTACGCCGTCCGCGCCGGGCGTCAACACCAGCACGCCGGTTTCGCCGCTTACCTCGATGTGCAACATGGTTCCCTGCGGTCCCGGGTATCCCACCTGCACGTGCGAGGTCTGAATTGTCCCCAGGCCGCGTGGGAACTCCAGCACCGCGGCCGCGCTCTCGTCGGCCCGCGCGTTGCGCTCGGTCACCGAGGCGCCCCTGGCCGCCAGCCGGCGCGGCCGGCCCATCCACAGCAGGCACGGCGCCGCGCCGTAGCCCGCGTAATCGATCCACGATCCGCCCCCCTGCGCCGCGTCGAACAGCCACTGGAACCAGTCGGGCTGCTCGGCCTTGCGCGTGGCGATGGGGTTCCCCCCGCGAAAGACGTACTGCCGCGGCGTGCCAATCGCGCCGTCCGCCACCATCTGCGCCCCGGTCTCGAACGCCGTCTGCCCCAGCGTCGGCCAGTTGATCAGCGCCGGTATTCCGGCCGCCTCGGCCGCTTGCACCATCCGGTCGGCGTCGGCCAATGCGCTTGCCATCGGCTTCTCGATCAGCACCGGCAGCCCGCGCTCTGCGCAGGCGTCCACGATGTCGGCGTGCTGCGTGTTCGGCAGGGTGGACGTCACCACGTCCAGGTCCTCGGCATCGAACATCGCGTCCCAGGTCTCGTAGATCGCCGGGATGCCCCACGCGCCGCTCGCCAGCGCCCGCGCGCTCGGGAAGCTGTCCGCCGCCGCCACCACCTCGGCGTCCTCGATCTCGCCCCACTGCCGGACCAGCGTGGGCGTATGACTGTGACGAATCCCGGCGATTCCGACGCGCAACGGCTTGGGCATGGGCGGCTAGCCCTTCGGATTGGCTGACGCAGCCGAAGTCTGCGACCCGCCCTGCCCGGATGCAACTTGACCAGGCTCGTCCAGGCGCACTTCCGGAATCAGCCCCTTGTCAAACTCGGCAATGCGCTCCGGCCCCAGCCATTCCAGTTCAGTGCGACACCGCAGCGCCGCCGCCCGCAGCCTCCGCACGTCCACACCCCGGCAGGCCGGCTCAAACGGCGCCAGCCGGTCCATCCCGTAGGTCAGCACGTTGCGCGCGCCGCGGAAGTTCTGTCGCTGCAGGTGATAGAACCCCACCCCGATCTGCAGGATGCCCCGGTACAGGTCCCGCACCGGGCCCGGCTCCGCCAGCCAGGCCTCCTCCAGCGCCTCGTGCTGCTCGAAGAACTCCCGCGCGTTGAACAGTCGGATGCCTTCCAGCACCTTCGCCGGCAGCGGTCCCACACAGGTCGTGGTGTCGCTGAACGGTCCCGCGCCAACCGCGCCGACGTCCGCCATGCGCGCCTTCCTAGCCTGCCAACCGAGCGGCCACCTGAGCCTATATCTGGAAACGCCCCCGGCGGGGCTATAATTCGGTGGTGAATCGGAGGGGTGTCCGAGTGGCTTAAGGAGGTGGTCTTGAAAACCACTAGGCGGGCAACCGCCTCGTGGGTTCGAATCCCACCCCCTCCGCCAGATTGCCTCTCTGCGTCACCAACGCCTGGAGGAGTCGCATAGTTGGTCTAGTGCGGCCGCCTGCTAAGCGGTTACCGGGGGTGCTCCCCTCGGTCGTGGGTTCGAATCCCACCTCCTCCGCCA
>JAPOXI010000027.1 GCA_026707185.1 Chloroflexota bacterium | reverse complement strand
GCCGCGCCATCAAGGGCGCCTGGGAACGCGGCTGCCGCTTCGACGGCTGGATGGAGCACCTGGAACCCGAGCGCTGGTACCAGGCCATTGAAGCCGCCGGCCTTGACCTCGACTGGTACATCCACCGCCAACGCGACCCCGACGAACCCTTGCCCTGGGACCTCGTCGACATCTTCGTCAGCAAGCGCATGCTGCAGCGCGAATACCAGCGCGCCCTCGCCGACGCCGCCACGGAACCAGCCACCGCCGCCTAGTCCAGCTGCCGGGGATCAGAGTGTTGCCTATTGGCAACTATCCCCGCGCCGGCTCGCTCATCTCCTCGCGCGCCTTCGCCACCAGCGCCGGCAGATGGTCGTCATTCGCCATCCGCTGTTCCAGGTGCACCAGCCGGTCGGGACCCGCCGTCCTGACCATCGCGTCGCCGTAAGCGCTCTCCGCCCAGAACCGCACCAATGAGGCGACGTCGTTTCGCAGCGTGTCCAGGTCCTCGTCGTCGAAGCGCTCCGACACGTTGATCGTGAACATGCGCCGCCGCGTGCCGCCCCCGTACGAGGCGTGCTTCAGGTCCTGGTTGAACATGATCAGGTCGCCCGGCTGCGTTTCCAGCGCCACCGCTGGAACCTCGGGACCTGTGACTCCGAACGCCTCCTCAGTCCGGTCAACCCGGCTGGTGCTCATCAGTGTGTGTAGCTCGTTCGCATACCCGTCGCGCCGGTGGTGGCTTCCGGGAATCACCCGCAGGCAGCCGGACTCCGCCGTCACCGGATCCAGGTAGAACGCGAACTTCAGAAACCGGTACTTCGTGCGCCCGAACCCGTCCGAGTGCCAGCGCGTGTCGCCCACGTAGAAGTTCCCATCGCTGGTTTCGTAGTTGTAGTCGTCCCCTAGCAGCGCCGAGGCCACACCATCGATTCGCGGGTCGTCAATCAGCCCGCTCAGGTACTCGCTCTGATCAATGAACGGCACGAAGGCCGACCGCTGCTTATGGTCATGCACTCTCCCCTCGTGCCCGCCGCCGCGCTCCGCCCAGATCCGCTCGAACTCCTCGCTGATCGCCTCGGCTTCGTCCGCAAACGCCCCGGGAAAGCCCAGATACCCAAACGTCTCGAAAAACCGCACCTGCTGTTCCGAAAGCCCCATGCCACTGACCTGCCGCGTCTGAGGGGTGCCGCGGTCAGTGTAGGCGCGCCCCGACAGCGCGGAGCGAAGGGTTCCGCTGTCAGCCCACCGGCGGCAGCCGGTATTCAATGAGCGTCGGACACCGCCGCGCCAAGCCCCGCTCCACCGCCGCGCCCAGCGCCTCCGGTGTATCCACGCCCTCGGCCGCCGCCCCAAACGACTTCCCGAACGCCACGAAGTCCGGGTTGTGCAGCCGCACGTCCACCGTCCGCCCCCCGAAGTTCCCCCGAAAGTTCCCATCGATAGCCGCGTACGACGAATCGTTGAACACCACCGCCACCACCGGCAGCTGTTCCCGCACCGCCGTCGCCAGCTCCTCCGCCGTGAACAGGAAGCCGCCGTCCCCGCTCAGCGACAGCACCGGCCGTTCCGGACACGCCACCTGCGCCCCAATCGCCGCCGGCAGGCTGAAGCCCAGAGTGCCGAAGTAGATCGGAAACATGTACGACCGCGGCTGATCCACCGGAAACAGCCCGGCCGAGCGATAGCTGGTCATCGTCATGTCGTTCACCAGCAGGCCGTCGTCCGGCA
This sequence comes from Chloroflexota bacterium, assembly GCA_026707185.1. The sequence continues at coordinate 14,352 of JAPOXI010000027.1, read as the reverse complement.
GCACCCGCCGAAGCTCCTCAAGAATCGCTGCCGACCTCGGGTCGTCCGCGGCGTCGTGCGGATTGCGTCGACGATCCCGCATCCCCTCGGCAATGTCCGGGGCATCCCGCGGCGGCTCGTCCGGCAGCGCCTCCAGCAGTTCGCTCACCGCCGCGGCGGCATCAGCCTGGATCGACACCGCGTTCGACCGGTGCCGCCCCAACTCGGCCGCCGAGCGATCGACCTGGATCAGCGTCTCCGGCAGGGGCATCCGGTCGTCGTCAGTCACCCGCGCCCCCAGGCGGCACCCGATCACCAGCGCCACGTCGCGCGTCCGCAGCAGCTCGTACAGGCTCTCGTCCAGCCGGTGCTTGCAGCCCAGCGACAGCGGATGCGACTCCGGGAACGCCCCCTTGCCCGTCTGAGCCGTCAGCACCGGCGCCTGCAACCGCTCCGCAAGCGCCTCCACCTCCGACCCCGCGTCCATCGCCCCGCTGCCCAGGAAAATCAGGGGCGCCTCGGCCTCGGCCAGCAACTCGGCCGCCCGATCCACCGCCCCGGTATCCGGCGAAGGCACCGTCGCCGGCGCTGTCTCCGCCAACCCCACGTCCGCTGTCTCGATCAACAGATCCAGCGGAATTTCTACGCTGGCCGGACCCGGCCGATCAGTCGTAATCGCGTCCATGGCCCGGGTCACCGCACCGGGGATCGCCGGCACCGCCTCCACCAGTTCGTGGTGACCCACCAGGGCCCGCAGAACCCCCGACTGGTCCCGAAGCTCGTGCAACTCGCCCGCTTCCGGCAGGCGTGAAGCCGGACCCAGCGCCGTGGCGATGTGCAACACCGGCGAGGACTCCGCATACGCCTCGCCCAGGCCGGTAGCCGCGTTCGTAATCCCCGGCCCCGTAATCGTGGCCACGCAGGCCACCCGTCCCGAGGCCCGCGCGTAGCCGTCCGCCATGAAGGCCGCGCCCTGCTCATGACGCGTGATCACTACCCGCATATCCGGTGCGTCCAGCAGCGCGTCGTACAACCCGCCGTTATGCACGCCGGGAATCCCGAACAACGTCGTCACGCCGGCCTGGCGCATCCCGGCCACCAGGGCCTGCCCACCCGTCATCTGCGGCATCGGCGCCAGCTCCCGCGTGTGCTGCGGAGCGCTGCGGCAGCGCTCCCGGCCAGCCTAACGAACCTCCCCCCGGTCCCTCAGCCCGCCCGTAAAATCCACCGCCGTCCGGGCCTGCGCCCCGCCAACATCTGATGAACCCCGGCGCCTCTGCGACCGACACCATTGCCGCCATCGCGACTCCCGTTGGGAGTGGCGGTATCGGCGTTGTGCGCATCAGCGGCCCCCAGGCCCTCTGGATCGCCCGCCGCGTCACCCGCCGCGACCGCGACCCCAGGCCTCGCTATGCGCACCTGGTGGCGGTCTACGACGGCAACGACGCCCTCATCGACCAGGCGCTGCTGCTCTTCATGCCGGGGCCGCGCTCCTACACCGGTGAGAACGTCGCCGAACTCAGCTGCCACGGCGGTCCCGTCGCTCTCCGGCGCGTGCTGGACAGCATCCTTGCCGCCGGCGCCCGCCCCGCCGGCCCCGGCGAGTTCACGCTTCGCGCCTTCCTCAACGGCCGGCTCGACCTCGCCCAGGCCGAAGCCGTCGCCGACCTCGTCGCCGCCCCTACCCCCGCCGCCCTCGCCGTCGCCGCCAATCAGTTGGCCGGACGCCTCTCCGATGCCGTCCGCGACATGCGCGCCGCCTGCCTCGACCTGCTGGCCCAGATGGAGGCCGAAGTCGATTTCGATGAGGACGAAGTCCCCGCCATGGACCGCGCCGTCGTCGCCTCCACCCTCGAGTCGCTCCACCAGCGCCTCGAAGAGGCCCTGGCCTCCGCGGGGCGCGGAATCATGCAGCGCCACGGCGTCCGCGTCGCGCTGGTCGGCAGTCCCAACGTCGGCAAGTCGTCGTTGATGAACGCGCTGCTCAGCACCGACCGCGCCATCGTCACCGAGATCCCCGGCACCACCCGCGACGTCCTCGAAGAGTCCTTCGACCTTGACGGCGTCCCCATCGTCCTCAACGACACCGCCGGCCTGCGCGAAACCCACGACCCCGTCGAAACCCTGGGCGTCGAACGCAGCTCCCGCGCCCTCGAAGGATCGGACGCCGCGGTCTTGGTGCTGGATGCCAGCCGCCCGCTCCTGCGTAACGACGAAACCGCCGCCGCGCGCGTCCGTCAGGCCGCCAGACCCACCATCGTCGCGCTCAACAAGCGAGACCTTCCGCACGCGGTCCGGGCCGACGATGTCCGCCACCTCGCCCCGGGCGCGCCCATCGTCCGCACCGCCGCCATCCGCGAAGACGTCAGCGAGCTACGCCAGGCCCTCCGCCACGTCATTGGCCTTGCCGGCGCCGACGGGGGCCTCGCCCTCGTGGCCAGCGTTCGCCATCAGGAGTCCCTCACCCGCGCCCGCGACGAACTCGCGGGCGCCCGCCGTGCCGTGGCCGACAACGAACCGTCCGACTTCATCAGCATCGGCGTCCGCGGCGCCGTCAACGCCCTCGGCGAAATCACCGGCGAATCCGCCACCGAAGACCTGCTCGACGTCATCTTCTCCAAGTTCTGCATCGGCAAGTGAGGCCCTGCGTCGCCGCCTAGTCGCTGCTGAGCGTCACCGATCCGGACAGGCCGTCGTAGAAGAGCCGGAATCGCCGAAGAAAGTGTCGGCCAAGCAGTGCGCGGTGAGGTTGACCGCCAGCGGCCAGGTGAACACCGGCGAACTGACCATGGATTGCCCACTCGAGGGCCGGGATACAGATCTGGGCCAGGTACATGTCCGCCCGATAAACGCCGCCCACGCCAGCAATCGACTGGTGCCCAACCGCTGGCAGGTTCAACCGCGTCGCCAGGACGGAGTCAATACAGCTGAGCGCCGATGCCGTGTCCACGAGGGCGGGATGCCGATCTATAGGGATCTGGGGTGCCCGGTCGGCGTCTAGCCGATACGTGGAGTCGTACCCAATCTGTACTTCCAGTGTAGGACCGAGGCTGAACAGTTCGTCCCATCGGCTGAACCCGAAGTCAGTGGATGGCACGGGCCTCCTGGTATGCGGCCGGCGTCCATCGATTCAGCGGCTTTGCACCAACCTAGCGAAGCAAGAACGGTCCGCTTCCAAAGCGCTGAACTCCCGCGCTGGCGGCATCGTCAAAGTCCTCATACGTCTCAATCAGTTGCTCGTCGTGCACGACCACCCACTTCCCCATGTGCTCCCGCTCCAGATCGCTCTGCATACGCTCGTACGCCGCGATCTCCACCTTGATGTCAGCCATCATCGTCCCAGGTCGTGCCGGTGCAACAGTTATACCCGATGCAATGAACTTGCCGCACGGCATGCTCTTGCGCGCCACCGCTGCAATTACGCTGGATCTTCCTCTACCGGCCTTCGACTCGCCCGCGAGTCCTCATCCCCGCGAACAAAGACCAGCGCCGCCACCGCCGCCGCCAGCGTCCAGAACATCGCCGCCAGTTCCGGCAAGAAATACGCGTGATCCACCAGCCCATGCATCAGCGCCGCCGCCATCGCCCCCGCCAATCCGAAGGCCAGCGGATCGGAGCCGCCGTCGCCATCCCGCCGAGTCCTCCGCCAGTCGCGCCAGAACAACACCAGCACCGCGCTCAGCGCCAGCAGTCCAATCAGCCCCGTCGAGACCCAGGCGTCCAGGACCAGGTTGTGCGGGTGCGAGATGTTCGGCTCCCGCCACGCCTCCGGCCGCATGTACTCGCGGTAGTGGGTCAGGAAATTGTCCGGACCCACCCCGAACAGCCAGTCGTCGCGCCCCATCCGCCAGGCGCTGTCCCAGATGGCCAGCCGCGACACCGCCCCGCTATCGCCAATCCGCAGCAACTGGCCGATCCGCTCAATGCCCGTCACCAGCACGATCCCCGCCAGCGCCGCTAGCGACAGCGCCACTGCCCCCAGGCGACGCCTCAATCCAACTTGCGCCCACAGCGGACGCGCCGCCACCGCCAGTCCCACCAGCGCCCCCAGCCACGCCCCCCGGCTCCACGTCAGGATCAGCACGAGCAGCAACACGCCGAGCGCCAGCAGCCAGAACCCGCGCGTGCTCGCTAGGCGCCCCCAGCCCCGGCAACACCGCCCACTCACCAGCGTGCTCGTACCCGCGGCCAGTGCCAGCGCCAGCGCCAGCGGTGCGGCCCGTTCCAGCACCAGCGCCAGGTTGTTCGGCGACCCAAACGTGCCCCGCACGCGCGGGGGAAACACTTCGGTCACCACCGCGCCAAACGGAATGAGCACGAGCCCAACCAGCGCCGCCAGCGTGGCGCCCGCCACCAGCGCCGCCAGCAGCCGGCGCACGTCATCTCGGTCACGCAGAACCGAAGCCAGCACCACGAAGAACGCCGCCGGCTCCAGGATCACCGTGCGCAGGTCGCGCAGCGCGAACTTCGGATAGTCCGCCAGCGCCGCCGCCACGATTCCGGCCGCGGCGAATACGGCTGCCGCCGCGATCCACCGCGTGGGTGGCAGGCGCGGCGGCCCAGCCCACAGCGCGCGCACGATCCACGCCGCCGCCACCGCCAGGATCAGGACTTCGCCCACTGGCCGGTCAAACACCCCCGTCCGCCCGATCACCCCCGCAAACGGAATGGCCGCCACCGCCACCAGCGCCGCGTCCCGCAGTCGCGCCACGGCCAGCACACCAATACCAATCGCCAGCAGCATCCGGATCAACGTCCACGCGGAGATCACTCCGCCCGCCGGCAGCACCGCGTACAGCACCGCCGCCACCGCCAGCACCGGTTCGCCCAAGCGCAGAGGGCCAACCTGCCGGTCCATCCAGGTCCATGAAAGCCTTGCCAGCATCCGCCGCGGGCTGCGCCACAATCGCGCCGTCCACAACGCCAGCGCCCCAACCGCCGCCCACATCCCGCCCAGCGCCAGCCACGGCCACGTCGGCCGCGCATTCCCAACCAGCAGCCCGTCCACGATCACCAGGCCCCCGATGGAGGCCGGATTCGACTCGGCCAGCACCGTCAGTTCCAGCGTGTGCGTGCCCGGCGGCAGCCGCGTCGCAATCGGGATCCGCGCCAGCGGCTCCACGTTCGGGGCATAGAGATCGAGAGTCGCCTCACCCGCAGGGTTCCTCGCCAGCGCATCCGCCAGCGCGTCCTGCCCGTCAATGCGCGCCAGCACCCGCCCCATATCGGGCCCTCGCCGGGTCAGTAGCCCCACGTCCGTGCCGTCAAACCGGAATCTCACCGTCGCGCCCGCCACTCCGGTCTGTCGGTGCAGGGTCAACGACGCCAGGTCACTCGGCACGCGCGGCCACGGCCCCTCATAGCTCACCGCCGCGTGGCTCTCCTGGTGCAAACCAGCCCCTGCCGCCACCGGCCCGCCAAAGGCCGCCCGCACCGCCTCGAGATTGGGCCGCGGCGTGAAGTCCTTGTCCATCAGACGGAAATACGGCGTCGGATCCCGCGCGTCCAGGTCCTCCGGCCAGCGCGAGGCCCAGATCACGATGGTCGGCATCCACGGCCACTGCGCGCGCGCGCGTCGAATCCCGTCCACCGTCCAGGCCGCCTGCACCTCGATCGGATGGTTCCCCCAGATCCCCGGGTCGCCAGTCCAGCCCGCCGGCAGCGACATCCAGCCGTACTCCGTCGCCCACACCGGCGTCTGCGCGTCGCCGAACGCCTCCATCACCTCGCGCCACAGCACCGCCCGCGGAAAATTCACCCGCTGATCGTCGATGCGAACGTCCCGCGGTCCCGTCCACAGCCCATAGGACATGCTGGCGGCGATGTCGAAGTCGCCCTTCGCGCCCATCAGATACAACTGGCGCAGGAAGAGCAGGTCGCTGAGGTTCTCGGGACCCGTCTCGATCGTCGGCGCCAGCCCCGCCAGCACAATCCGCGCCTCCGGATCCGCCGCCCGAATCGCCCCGCCCACCGCCCGCAACATCGCCAGATAGTCGGCTGGATTCGGTGGTCGCCCGCCCCATTCCCCGAACAGGTTGGGCTCGTTCCAGACCTGGTAGTACCGCACCTTGCCCCGATATCGCGCCGCCAGTTCCCCGGCAAAGCGCGCGAACTCCGCGTTGTCCGCCGGCGGCGCCTGCATCCAGGGGTTCGCTCGCGGATCGAATCCCGGCGTGGCCCAGGCAGGCGCGCGGTCCAGCCGCGCCAGAATCTCGATGCCCGCGTCCCGCGCCGCCTCCACGATGTGGTCGTACTTGACCCACGCGTCCTCGCCAAGATCTGGGCGCTCCTCCGGGTCCAACGGCTCGAATTCCGCCCAGTTGAATTCCTGGCGGATCAGTCCCACCCCGGCCGCACGCAGCACGGCCAGCTCCTGCCGGACTTTCGCTGGATCGGGCTCGCGGTGCAGGAATGTGTTGGCCCCGATAGCCGGAGCATCCGTGTCTCGGAGCTCGCCCAGGTCCGCCGTGCCGTACGTCACGCCGCGATCTAGCAGCGCCATCAGCCCCACCACGCCAACCGTAACCACGGCCGCCACCGCTACGGCCGCCGGCAGCAGCCAGCCGCGCCGCCATCGCAGTAGGTGTCTCAGATTCGTCCTAGGGGAATGAGGCGCCCGTGGCGGCGCGCTGCACGGCCCGGTACACGAGCCGCGGGGTGAAGTCCGGTTCGACCATGCGGAAGTAATACTCGCTCTCGTCCGGCTGCAGGGCGGCTAGCGGCTTGCGAAAGAACCATAGATTGAACACGCCCGCCCACGGCCAATGGGTGAGCGCATACCGCACACCTTCCACCGTCCACTCGGCCTGCGTTTCCTCGGATACCCGCCGCCATACGAGCTTTGCCGGGTTCATGTCGGCGGGTGAGGCGTTCCAGCCGTATTCGTTGAACCAGATTGGCCTGTGTCGCAAGCCGAACTCGACCATAAGTTCGCGTACGAATTCAACCCGTCGGAAGTTCAGGACGTCGGGATCCGGCGGCGCGTCCGGCGGATGCTCCAAGCCAAAGGCGTTGGCCGCCTGCACATCAAGGTGGTCGCCCGCACCGGCCTCATAGAGCCGTCGCAGGAAACGCAATTCATCCATCGCCCGCGGGCTGTTTTCCAGCGTGGCGGCCATCGGAGCGGCGATCACCACGCTGTCGTCGTCGACGCTCTTGATTGCCAGGTTCGCCACGCGCAGCAGGCGGGCATACGCGTCCGGCTGTGGCGGCAGACCGCCCCACTCGTGGGCCAGGTTTGGCTCATTCCAGACCTGAAAGTGTCGCACGCGTCCGCGGTAACGTGTGGCGAACGCGGCCAGGAATTGACCGTAGTCCTCGAGGTCGACGGGCGGCGCGGTTGGATTGGGCTGGCTGCCGCGAGCCCACGCCGGTGCGCGATCAATTCTGGCAATGATTTCCACGCCCGCCTCTTCGGCCAGGTCGACGATTTCGTCGTACTTGTCCCACGTTGAGCGACGGGATGCCCCATCGAAGAACTGCCCGCGGGCAGGTGTCTCGATGTCGGCCCAGGGGGCGTGCTGCTTGATCCAGCGGATGCCGGCATCACGCACCATCTCCAATGTCTGGCGTCGCTTCCAGGTCTCGACTTCCAGGTCCAGAAAGGTATTGGCGCCCCACGGCCAGACATTCGCCAGCGCAATTGAGCTTGGCTGGGTTCGACGAATTGGCGGATCGCCGCACGCGCTCAGCACGCCCAGCGCCGCCGCGCCAGCGCCGCCGACCAAGAGGTCCCGGCGCCCAATCACCTGCCTCACGTCAGCTCAGCCTCGAGTTCAAGCCCCAGCCCCACCAGATAGTCACGCGAGATTTGGACGCTGGCCGACGGATCGCGTCCAGGCTGATCGTGCCCAACGGCCAGCCAGCCGTCATACCCCCGGTCGCGCAGAAGGTTCACAAGGCCCTCCACGTCTACGTCTCCCTGTCCCAGCTCCAGGAATCCGCCGGCGTCCCAGTACTCTTCCAACGAGCCTCTTGCCCAGATGTGCTGCTCGTGAAGATCCGCGTCAAGATCCTTCAGCGTTACGTATGCGATCCGGTCGGAGTACGCGCGCACGAACGCCAGTGGATCCGCGCCTGCATAGGCCAGGTAGCCGATGTCTGGCGCGAGCCGCAGGTTTTCGGGGTCCGTCATGCTGACCAGTTGGTCCATCTCGTCGCCGGTCTCGACATAGGAACCGAGCTGGTTTCGAAAGAGGAGTGGTAGCTCAAAGTCGCGCTGGGTGATGTAGGCCGCCTGCGTGAGTGAGTCCGTCATCTGAGTCCACTGGTAATCCAATAACCCATCCTGACGCTGGCTTGTGACGTGGCCCGCGGTGAGCATCCGCTCGGGCACGGGGCGCGATGACGTGATCAGGAACTGTGCGCCGATATCGGCGAAGAACTCGGCGGCGCGCTGCAACTGGTCGAATTCAATATCCCGATACATCTCGGCGAACCAATTGGCAAAAAACCGCCCGGCCGTCACCTCCAGGCCCGCGTCCGCCAGCACACGACGTGCAAGAGTCACGTCGCCCGCCAGATCCCCGACACCCTCGATCCCCGTGTAGCCCGCATCGCGGGCATCCTCGGCAACCTGATGAAACGGAGTACTGCCCCAAATGGTGGCAGTTACGGCGACGCGCACCTACGCCTCGTCAGATGACTTCCGCACGGCGCGTCCGGAGAGTTTCTCCTGCGGCAAGACTTTCACGGACGCTGGGGCCGGCGCGGCCGCCGTGGCTTCCGACGGCTGGCTGGGCGGAGATTCAGTGCGCGGTTTTTCGGGAGGTGGCTGAGGATCGTTCGTAGTCTCGGCCGTCTCCGCCGCCAGCACGGCCTTGACAGCGTCGGGATCAGGCCTGGCCGATGACCGTCGACGTGACCGCCGCCTTGGCGGAGGATCCAGGCGCGGCCGCGCGTTGCCTCGCTCCGTGGGGACACTGCGACGGCCTGGACCCTCGGACGTCACCAGATCGAGCAGTCTTGAGAATTCCACCACGTCATCGGCCGCCTCCATGAGTGCCGGAGGCGCCAAGTCGCGGCTGGTGACCACTTCCACGCGCACGCCGCGTCGCTGCACGGCCTCGACCAGCACGACCAGGTCAGCGTCGGTGGTCAGCAGGCTGAGCGAATCCAGGTGAGGAGCGAGTTCCAGCGCGTTCACCGCGATGTCAATCCCCAGACTGGCCCGCCGCACACCGTCCGCACGCCGCCGCAGCGGCTTCGCGATTACCTTGAATCCCTCAGCAGCAAGATCGGCGAGACGCTGCTCGGAGTCGGGACGGTCGTCATCGCGCACGCCATAAGCCGTGGCCCGCACCAGCCGGCGGTTCCGGCTCAACTGTTCAAGCAGCCGCCCATGCGCGACACGCACGCCGTGATGACCGGACATTACGTCCAGAGAGGCCAAGTCAAGCAGTAGCGCCGCTCGAGGCGGATCGTCCATTGGCCGTACTCCTGCGCGCGGATTGCCTGACCGAAATGATAGTGGACGCCGACGGGCAGCCTGTCTGGCCCCCGGTCAGCGATTCCTGGCCCGCAGCGTGTTGACCACGTCCACAGCGTCCACCGTGCCTAGTACGCGTCCCTCGTCAACCACAAGGAACAGCCGACGGTCAGTTTCAGCCGCCTTGTCGATCACGGCGCTCAACTCATCGCCCGGCGCCACTACGGCCGTGAGATCAACCGTGCGTGCGATGTCGCGCAGTTGGGTGTAAACCCGCTGTTCCAGCGGGACGTCACGAACGTCGTCTCCTTCAAGCATGCCGATCAGCGTTCCGGAGGCGTCCACCACCGGTCGCAGCCCAAAGCGGTCGTGATACAACCCACGCTCAATGAACTCCTGCACGGTTCCGTCGGCCGGCACGGCCCCTGACTCAGGACGCAGGAGGTCGACGATTCGATAGCGCTGCAGCTGCTGCCTGAGAACCGCGTGGCGGTACCCGCTGCGTGCGGCGGACCACAGAAACCAACCAATAACAGCGGTCCAAAGCGATTGCACGACCCCGCCCAAGAGCAGGAATTGGATGAGGCCAAAGGCCATCAGCGCCGCGCCCAGCGCCGATCCCACAAAGCTGGCCACCCGGGTGCCCCGCACCACGTTGTCGGTGGCCGCCCATACGACCGACCGCAAGATTCGCCCGCCGTCGAGCGGGAACCCGGGCAGCAGGTTGAAGACGGCCAGGGCCAGGTTCATTTCCCCCAGCCAGCCGGCCGTGACTCCGGGAATGGATGCCGGCCCAAGCTGACTCGCAAGCGCGAGGCAGAGACCACCGAGGGCAGCGCTGGTCAATGGACCCACAATCGTGATCAAGAATTCCTGGCCGGGCCGATCAGGCTCCCGGTCCATTTCCGCCACTCCCCCAAATATGAAGAGCCGGATGCGTCGCACCGGAATGCCCGTGCGCACCGCGACCACGGTATGCGCCGCCTCATGCGCCACTATGGAGCCGAAGAAGAGCAGACTGGTTACTACGCCCGCCGCCCACACGCCCGGCCACGTCACATCCAGCGGCACGCTGGCTCTAAAGCTCGCGTCAATCAAGCGCACCGGGATGATTGAGGTTGAGGTCGTCCAAGTCACGAAGGCGAAAATGATCAGCCAGCTGGCGTCGATGTTGAAGTCGGTGCCGGAAACTGTGAACAGCCGCCACTGACCGAACGGCATCCGCCCGCGACCGCCCGCCCGCGTTTGCGTCCGGGTCTCGCGTGAGTCGCGCAGTGCCCTAGCCTCCGACTCCTGTGCCGAGCGCGGGCGCGATCAGCGAAACGATCAGCATCAGCACCGCCAGCAGCGCCAGGATTGACCAGACGCCGGACAGGGTAATCCAGCGCCGCGGATTGAAGCGCCGCGTCCGCCGCACCTCGTCCGGCCGCGCACGCCGACGGCCACGGCGACGCCGGGCGCTCATCGCCACCTGACCGATCGATTCACGCTCTGGCCGCCACGCGCGACTTTCGGCGCGCCCCACCGGGCGAGTTGGCGTGCAGGCTCGTGGCCGATGACAGGTCGAACCAGTCGTTGGCCGCCACCCGCAGGTCTTCCGACATCGCGTCGGCGAACGAGTAGGCCTCAACTCGCAGGCCATGCTCGCGCAGATAGTCGACCATTGGCACGTAGTCCCCATCACCTGATACCAGCGCCACCACGTCCATGGTCGGCAGCCGTCGGATCACATCCATTACTAGCACGATATCCAGGTCGGCCTTGCGCGTTCCGTCGGCAAACACCTTGATGGACTTGGTCACGATGTCGTAGCCCTTTTCCCACACCGGCGCGACCGACCGCTGGTGCTCCAGCCGCCCGGCAAAGTCCGCATAGATCGGGCAGTAGGCCCGTGCGTGGATCAGCCGGCGATCGGCGGTCACCTCATCCAGCAGCTTCTTGAAGTCGAGACGGATCGGGTCGTCAGGATCCCGGTCACTGACGTTCGCCGTGTCCACGAACACACCCAGTCGTAGCTTAGGACCGGTATTCGTCGTCGCCGACTGGTCGCGCAGCGTCCCGGCCATGCGGGTCAGCTCACGCGCGGAGTTCGCCAGGGCGCGTTCGCCCGGCCGCTCTTTGGAGATTACGTCCTTCAGTTCGTCCACCAGCATTCGCAGGTCCTGGCCGTCGGACGAAGCCGCGTCGCCCATGTCGAGTTCAATGTCTTCGGGAATCGCCGATACCCGCCGCATCAGCCGGCGCTCTTTCGCTTCGAACTCGCGGCCACCGCCTTGCGTGGGGCGCGTTTGGGCGAGCCGTTCGTCTTCTGATCCTCCGCAAGGTCTTGCAGGCGGCGGTCGATTTCGTGCTGCCGCGCCTCTTCCCGCTTCTCGCACTCCTCGCGCCGCCGCTTGATATCAGCGGCGTCGGGCGCAACCGATTCCAGAGCTTCCCAGAGCGCCGCAATACGATCGGAATTCCCCCGGATCTCCAGGTTCGAGTTGAACGCCACTTCGGTCATCTCTTCGATGAAGTCGACCAGGCGCTTCTCCAGCGCCTCAACCTGATTCCGCGTCTGAAACAGCGACGTATCCAGCGACTTGTCGCCGCGCTTGTACTGCCGCTCCGTATCGACCACCTGCTTCCGCAGTTCGCCAAAGTTCTCCCGCAGCGCATTCAGATTGCGCGCGATCATCCGGTGATGCGTCAGGTGCGAGACCGTCTTGTCCGAGTTGTTCTTGGCGGCCTCTTCGGTCCCGTTGGCCGATGTGCCTGCCGTATCTGTTGACGCGCGCCGGCTACGCCGTGCGCGCGAGCTCCTTGATGCCATTGGTAAGAGCTATCTCCATTTCGTTGGTGTTCAGGTTTCGTCCAATCACGTCGATGTACAGCGGCGCGGGTCCGAACGCTCGGACCTCCCAGGCGCCAAGCACCACATCGACTAGGGCGCATCCATCCGCGCCGGGCGCAAAGCCCTTTGCGCGCACAATGTCGCCAAATGCGCCCGCGGCCAGGTCGCGCACAAACGCGTCAACCCGGTCGGCAGGCAGCTCGCCGGTGTCCAGCACCAGCCGCTCCAGGCCGCTCGCGGCCAAGTCGTCATGTGGAACGTTCGCGTTCAGGTCAACATCGTCGCCAGGTTCCGCCCTGCGTACCCGCCCCTGCCGTACGGCGGCGAGCAACAGGTCGGAATCGATGTTGCAATGCACAGTGTCCACAATAGCGGCCCCGGGATTCAGGCCGCGCGCCCACGCCCGCGCGTCCCGTCGCTGGGCGTCGGTGGCCGTGTCCGTCTTGTTCACCAGCACCAGGTCCGCGTGCCGCACCTGGTTCGGGAAGAAATCGCCCAGGTGGTCCCGTACCAGGGCATAGCGCGTCGCGTCCAGCACCGTGATGACCGAGTCCACCAGCACAATGGACCGCACGGACGGACTCGCGAACACGTGCGCCAACGTGTCCGGCGAGGCCAACCCTGTCGGTTCGATCACCAGCCGCTCCGGTCCAACGACCCGGTCAATATCCTCCAGCGCCACCATCAGGTCGCCGCGCACCTCGCAGCACACGCACCCGCCCACCAGTTGCCGTACCGTCAGGTCGTCCGAGGCCAGCACCACCTGGTCCACACCCTCGATGCCGAACTCGTTAACGAGCAGCGCCGTGGACTCTACTTCGGCCAAGCGTGGAATCAACGACCGCAGCAACGTCGTCTTTCCGGCCCCCAGGAAGCCGTACACGATGGTCGCCCTCATCGCGGTTCGGCTCCTTCGCCGGCGCCATCGCATCCAAGGCGTCCCACCTGCCCGGCGCACAACACTCACGCCAGGCAGGCCTCAAAGCGTGGGGGTAGTCTCAAAGAATCCTCAGCCTGAGTATCGCACGCCGACTTGGCCCGCCGAGGGCTCTGGGCCGGCTCATCACGAACGGGAGGCGGTCAGCTAGGGCGTCGGCTCGATGTCGACGAAAAGGAGGGATTCCTGGTTGCCGGAGTTTGCGGCGAGGAGGTGGCCGCCGGGGGCGAAGGCGGCGGAGCGGCCGGTGACGCGGTGGGGCCAGTGGGGGCATTCGTGGAAGCCGGCGCGAGGGTCCTTGGCGTCGAAGTAGAGGGCGAAGACGCCCAGGCGTTCGGCCAGGTTTTCGGCGCGGCGCCTGAGGGTGTCGCGGCGGTTGAAGTGGAGGATCTGGTCCCATGACTGGCCGGCGTTCTGGAAGTCCTTGATGCAGTCGAAGTGGGGCTGGAGGATGACGCGGGCGCCGAGGCCGACCAGGGTGTCGTGGATGGCGGGCGACTCGTTGTCGGCGCAGATGGTGACGGCGATGGAGGTGTCGCCCAGGCGAAACGGGGCCATGTCGTCGCCGCCGCCGCGGTAGAAGTCCATCTCGCTGGTGGTGGGTTGGAGCTTGCGCTGGACGTGTTGTACGCCGTCGGCATCGACGATGACGTAGGCGTTGAAGGGCTTGGGGGCGAGGCCGCGTTCGGCGATGCCGGCGCCGATGGCGAGGCCGTGGGTTGCCGCGATGCGGGTGAGGCGCTCTGTGGCGGGACCGGGAATGGGCTCGGCCTGGCGTTCGAGGTCGGCGGGGTCGGCGTCGGCGTCGTAGGTGACCCAGGGGCCGTGGACGGAGAATTCGGGGAAGAGGACCAGGTGGCAGCCGGCGGCGGATGCTTGTTTGGTGAAGGCTTCGATCTTCTGGAGGTTGGCGTCGATCTGGCCGCGGAGGGAGCAGAGAGTGACGAGGCCGATGCGCATGAGGGTTTCAGTCGAATGGTTTGAGGAGGCTGTGAGGGTAATGGATGACGGGCCCGGTATTCGCGCCGAGAGCCTGCCACCTCACCACTTTTGATCGGGGTATAGGAAGTCGGAACCGAGTAGGCTGCTACGGCTTTCGGGGGCGGGTCTGGCGATGGGCTTGGAACGGGCGGCGGATGGTGGGCAGGTGATCAGGATTGATGTGCCTGTGACCGT
>JAPOXI010000032.1 GCA_026707185.1 Chloroflexota bacterium | reverse complement strand
ACCACCACGCGCAGGTTCGCGCGCAGCCGGTCGGCGCGGGCGCCCGCGCGGCGATAGACCAGCCGGCCGACCCGCGCGGCCAGAGCGTCGACAAGACCCGCGGGTACCAGCGCTACCAGGCCGGTCCCCAGCAGCGCCAGACCGTAGAGCGTCGTGTCGCGAAGCGCGCGCAGCCGATCCGGCACGAACGGGCCTCCGTCGGCTACGACCAGGCTGCGAGCAGGCCCGTCATGAGAATGATGCCGACCAGGTAGTAAGCGTTATTGAAGGCCCATAGCTTCAGCCCACGCCCGGCAAAGACGTACACGCCCAGGCTGGTGGTGGCGATGATCCCTACCAGGAGCCAGAGGCCCAGGATCGCGCCCTCGCCAAACCCGGCCGCCCCGGTCATCTTGACCAGCAGCGCCAGCACGTAGGACTGCACCACCGCGCCAATCAGCGTGAGGCCCATCGCAGGCCCCGACCCGCCGCTCTCACGAATCTCTTCCTGGGTCATGCCGATCAGGTTCAACCAGATGTCGCCCAGACCGTACTTCGGGGCATACCACCACATGCCGAGCGCCATGGGGATCAGCGCGGCCACGATCACGGCCACGTAGTTGAGATCGCCGGTCCAGAGCGTCATGTCGATCTGCCTTTCCTCGCGCGGGGGCGCGCTGCCGGTCACGGTTTAGTCCGCACCCGAACCATGCGTCAAGCGGCGGCGACGTCTGCCACCTCGTTGGCCGGTCGTGACTCGCCCAAAAACGCGACACGGAACACGACCTTAGTATCCTGTCCGCGAGTCCGACGCGTGCTCAGGCGGCGTCCGGACGCGACGTAGATTCACCACGAGCCGCAGCTAACGGGCGGGGCGCAGCTCTTCCCGAAAGGTTGTGGTGTGGAGCCCCGCTGGCTGACGGCCCTCGTCGCGCGCTGGTGGTGGGTACTGCTCATCGGCTTGGCCGCGGGCGGGTCCGCCGCTTGGGGTGTCTCGAAACTGGTGAGCCCGACCTTCCGCGCCACGGCCACCATCGTCGTCAACCAGTCGGCTGCGCCCGGAACCGTGACGTACAGCGACGCCCTGCTCAGCCAGCAACTCGTCAAGACGTACGCCCGCATGGCGACCCAGCGGGTGGTGCTGGAACAGGTCGCCGACGAACTGCAGGTGGCCGTCGGTCTCGACGATCTGGACGACCTGCTCAGCGGCATCGCCGTTGCACAGACCCAACTGCTGGAGATCCGGGCCGAGACCCCGGACCCAGAGTTCTCCCGCGACCTGGCCAACGCTGTGGCGCGCATCTTCATCGAACAGCAGCAACCGTTCCTGCCGCCGGGGCGTGCGGAGCAAGTACTCCGCATCGCGCAGCCCGCGTCGCAACCCGCCGTCCCAATTGCTCCCCGCCCGATGGTTAACGCCGTGCTGGGCGCGCTGGCCGGCCTGCTGGCTGCCGGGGCTATCGCAACCGTGCTGGACTACCGGGACGACACCGTCAAGTCGCCTGACGACCTGGACGCGCTGGGGCTGGCCTCGCTCGGGGTCGTGGGCGTATTGAATGGTGGTGAGACCGGTAGAGCGAGCGCGGGAACCCATGCGCCCTCCGTTGCGGAGGCCTATCGCAAGATTCGAACCAGCATTGACCTTTGGGGCCTCCCGCAACCCGTCCGCCTGTTGACGACAAGCGCCGGTCAGGGCGAAGGCAAGTCGACAACCGCCGCCAACCTGGCCATCGCATTTGGGCAGTCGGGACGCCGCGTGGCTCTGGTGGACGCCGATCTACGGCGCCCGCACCTGCACACGCTGTTCGACCTACGCAATGTGCGCGGCCTGACCAGCCTGCTGGTGAATCGGGAGGCGGCTGTGCCGAACGCGCTGCGGTCCACCACGTTTCCTTACGTCTCGCTCATTCCTGCCGGCGCGTCGCCGCCCAACGCCGCCGAGTTGCTGGCCTCGGCGCGGATGCGCGACGTGCTGGACGAAATCGCCGGGCTGGCCGATGTCGTCATCATCGACAGCCCGCCCGTGCTTGGCGTGTCGGACCCTGTCATCCTGGCGGCCGGCGGCGGAGCCGCGCTGCTGGTTGCCCGGGCCGGCGTGACGCGACCTCAGCGTCTGGTCAGGGCGCGGGATGCATTGCTGAGCGCCAACGTCGTGCTCCTGGGTGCTGTCATCAACGGCGCGCACCGGCGGATCACCGCGGAGTACTACGGGAATTACGCGTACAGCGAAGACGCGCAGGAGCCGGCCGGCGCCGCGGCCACGGATCCGTCGGAGCGTGCCTGAGGGCAAGGCGCGGCGCGGCACCGAGGGCCCGCGTTCGGCACAGACGCGTCGCCTGCCGATGGCGCTGGCCGTGGCCCTGCTTCTTGCAGGAGCGCTTCTCGGTTTCTCGGCGCGCTTCGCGCTTTCCGCGCTGTTCGTGAACGTGGGGAACCTGGCTGTGCTGCGCGGGACCGAAGAGCTCGCCGCCTCCGCGTTCGAGGCGGCCGCCGTCGTCGATCCAGCCAGCGACGCTGCAGCCAACTTTCGGCTGTCACAGGCCCTCGTTCGGGGTGACTACGACGGCGCGGCCGACGAATTGGCCGCGCTTCGCTCCTTCGGGGGCACGCCGCGGGGCATTGCCAGCACCTCAAGTGTCTTGTTGCACCTAAAAGCAATCCTGGCCCGGAGGACAGGCGACGCCAAGCGTGCGCTGGCGCTCGTTCGCGCATCGGTCGTACGCGCCGGTGTAAACGCGCCGGACGCCGCGCTCCGGCTCCTGGATGAGCTGTCGCAGGACGCGGCCGAGCCGCCGTACGGTCCCGCGCTGGCGACGATTGAGCTGTCCGTCAATCCGCGCCGCGCCACGTGCGGCGACGGACGACGCCTGGCGCGAGTGCGACTGTGGCGCAATGACATTGCCGGTGGCGGGTCGGTGCGTGCGGAACTGGACTGGCAGCCCGGCGACGGCCCGCGCGGCGGCGAGGATTCGCGCCTGCTGCGCAATCTGGCGCCCAACGGCCTGTTCACCTGGGGCGTCACGAACGCCGGCCTGCCGCTGGGGTATGCCGCACACCCTCCGGCGCCGTCGGACGGACCTGTCCCGCCAGGCGCGATTTACGTTGGGTTCGCCGACCTGGACGGCCAGCCGGTCTCCGCTCTGGTGATGGACAACCTGGAGGGGCCAGCACGCACAACGCGTCTCCGCAGCGGGTGGATGCCGGCGTCTCCCGGCGCCTGTTATCTCATCGCCAGCGAAGTCTGGGTTGGCGGCGGCCAACCCCACGTTGGGCTGTACGTCCGTGCGTCCGGACGGGCTGACCGCGCAGTCTTTGGTCTGCAGGGCGGCCTGCCGAACGGGTGGTGGCGTGAAGCGCGGATGCTGCGATTACCGCCGGACGTCGAGGCGGTCCAGGTCTTCCTGTGGAACTATCGCAGCAGCGGCGCGACCGCGTTTGCTCTGGCGTTCGTGGCCCCGATCGATGGCTGACCCAGTCGGAGATGCCCGTGTCGCCGACTGACGTTGCCGGAAGCGGCCAACCTCTGGTCTCGTTCGTCGTGCCCGCCT
The DNA here is from genome assembly GCA_026707185.1 of Chloroflexota bacterium. The sequence continues at coordinate 12,593 of JAPOXI010000032.1, read as the reverse complement.
ACAACGAAGCCCATCGTCTGGCAGACATTCTCGACTCGATCCGCCGGCAGACACACCCTCGGGTTGAACTCATACTCGTGGACGACGGGTCGTCGGACGGCACGCTGGACCGCCTGACCACGCTCGCCGACTGCCAGCGGCTGTCAACCAGTCGACATCCGAGTCCGCGCGGTGTCGCCGCCGCTCGGAACGGCGGCGCGCGGATCGCGGGCGGCGACATCCTGGTGTTCATGGACGCCGACGTGTCGCTTCCCAGTGACTTTGCCGACCGCATCCTGGCCCACTACGCCAGCGGCGCCGACTACGTCCTGGTTGGATCGCGGGTAGCCGACCGCAGGGGCGCGCCCTCGCGCTATCTGCAGAGCGAATACGAGATGGTCATGGCCGAGCCCGAATTGCAGCGCAGTTCGCAGGCATTCTCGATACGCGCGCAAGTGTTCCTGGCCCTGGGCTCATTCCGCGATGATCTGCCGCGCGGCGACGACTCCGAGTTCGGTCAACGCGTGATGGCGGCCGGCTACCGGCGGGTCGAAGATCTATCCATCGAAGTTCTGCACGACCGGCCCGGAAGCTGGTGCGGTTTCCTGGCCCTGCAGCGCCGCCGCGGCCGAAACTTTGCGTACAGCCGCCGCATCCGGTCCGGTCATGGGGTCGTCCACCTGCTGGCGGCCGCGGTGGCGCGGTCAGTCTTGACAGCCGCGGAGATCGCCACGCTGGCGGTTCCGATCCGAAAGTCCGGCTGCCTGGCTGCACGCTCGCCGCGCGGGCGTGCCGACCTGGCGAGCTTCGTGCTGCTTGACGCCTCGGCTCGCGCGGCACGCGCCGTGGGCGTGTGGCAGGGCGTGCGCGAGGTCCTGACTGGGACCTATAACCCCCGCTGAGCGCGAGCGCTCCCCACGAGTTGCGCGGCGTAGGTCACCAGCACCAGCAGGCCAACGCCGACAACCAGGGACCTGATGGCTTGCACGTACACCGGGATAATCTCCGCGTTTACGAAGACGACCCGCCAAAACAGCGCCAGGTAGAGCACCGTGCCGACCGCTGATGCGCCTGGATGGTCGACCAGCCAGCCATAGAGCAGGCGATAGAGCAATCCCAGCACCAGGCTGCCGATCACGACGCCAGGCAGGCCGTGGCGCAGGTACAGGTCGCCGGTATGCGTGATGCCGAACGACGTCCGGTTGCCCTCCACGCCTCGAAAGGCGCTGCTCACCTCTGGCGAAAACGGCGCCGGTTTGTCCGGCCAGACCGCACGCGGCACGAACGCGAAGGCGGGTATCAGCGCAAGATCGGCTCCCGTGGTCTCCAGGTCCACGCTATCCCCGTTCGCCAGGATCGATGCGACGGTCTCGCCCGAAGTGTGTCGGTTGGCCAGCGTCCGCAGCGCCGCATGCACGATCTCGCCCGGCCCTCCCGCCCGCAGTTCGCCGGCGAGCGCCGCCGGAGCGGACACCAGGCTGGCGGCATCGGTTGGTCGTTCGAGCACACCCTGGTGAAGCCGGTCGCGGTAGATCGTCACCACGCCAAATATCGCGACCACCACCGCCGCGACGACGAGTGCGAAGCGCAAGCCGCCCAACCGCCGAACGCGGTAGTTGTACAGACCCACCAGGCCCACCAGCAGAAACGCGATCACGTGCTTGGCTCCAAAGGCCACCGTGAACACGGTCTCGATTGGCGCAATCACCGCAAGCACCGCCGCCAGCGCGCCGGTCCGAACCTCGTTCCGGCGAATTACATAGACGCCGGCCAGCAACACGGCGAATTGGCTGAAGCTGCCGACTTGCAACAGCAGGTTGAAGTCGTCGGTCAGCCGGTCCTGGAGATCGAGACTGGCAAAGGTGGCCCCCCGGTCCAGCAACAGCACGGCCCGGGCAACCACCCCAACCGCATAGACACAACCCAGGACTGCCCACGGCGCGTTCGCTGGCACGGTCAGCGAGACCTGCGGGAGCCACGCCACCGCGCGCCGCCACCAGGGCGCGTAGTAGCCCAGATAGATGAGACCCAGCGCCAGCATGGCCAGCGCAATCGCCGGCGCGCGCGCATCGTCGATGTTCACGAACACGAACGGCTCCGCGAGCTCGCTCCCCGCTTCAACCAGCAGCGTCCGCATGCCGAAGTCGAGAAAGAAAAAGAACCCGATCAGCACGATCGGCTGGAACAGGTCGCCACGCCTGATCAACGCATGCACCGCGGGCGCCAGGGCCAGAACCGACAGCGCCAACGCCAGCACCGAAATCGCAAGCCCTTCGGGAAACACGGCAACGGCAAGCGCAATGGCCGCCCCCGCCGCGGCTGCCGTCAGCGCGACCAGGAGCGCGACGACCAGCTCACGTGAGACGTCCCGGTTCCGGCTCAGCACGCGGCGCAGGGCAACGCCGTCCAGTCGGCCATGAGGCATGCAGGCGCGCCTACCGCCGCGCTAGGCCATTCGCTCCACCTGCTCGCGCGAAATCTCATGCCGCAGCGGCTCGCCGGCGAAGTGGCGGCTGATCTCGTCCACCATGCGGCCCATCTGCCGCGCCCTGGTTTCGAGCGTGAAGCCCGCGATATGCGGCGTGAGGATCGCGTTGGGCAAGTCGCGAAACGGCGAGTCGGCCGGCAAGGGCTCCTCGTCGAATACGTCCAGCACCGCGTCGATTCGTCCGGCGGCCAGAACGTCGAGCAGGGCGTCCTGATCCACCAGCCAGGCGCGGGCGCAGTTGACGAAGAGGGCGCCGGGCTTCATCAGGTCCAGTTCGCGCCGGCCGATCATGTGATGGGTCGCCGACAGGATCGGGGCGTGCAGGGTCACGACGTCGCTGGTGCGCATCAGCGTGTCCAGATCCGCCAGCTGTACGCCCATGTCGGCAGCATCTTGCTCGTCAACAAACGGGTCATAGAGCACCACGTCGGGCGTGAAGGCTCGCAGCAGCGGAATCACGCGGCGCCCCACCATGCTGGCGGCCACCACGCCGACCCGTCGCTCGGCCAGCAGCCCGCCAACGTTCGAACCGCCGCTGGATTGCTTCCAGGCGCCGGCCCGAAGGGTCTCCTGGTGACCGATGAAGCCGCGCAGGGCCAACAGGATGGCACCGATGGTGTACTCCGCCACCGCCTCGGCGATCACGTCGGCCGCGTGGGTTACGCGAACGCCGCTGTCCCAGGCCGACTCGTCGACATAGGGCCGAACGGAGCCAGCGGCGTGGGCCACGATCTCCAGATTCGGGGCGGCGGCCAGCGCCTCCAGGTCCACTGTTGGACTGCCCCAGCTGGTAATGACGGCCCGCACGTCGGGGTCCAGGTGCTCCATCAGGTCGTCCTGCGTCCAGGGTTCGTCGCCGTCGTTGCTGACCACGTGGGCGGCCAGCGCTTTCAGCCGGGCTTCGTCCTCGGGCTTCAAGGTCATGTCGCGCAGCGGCCGATGCACGGTCACCACGATGGTTCCGGTAGCCATGGGGCGGTGTTCACCTCCTCCGCATGGAGTGGCGAAACATACCGCGTGGGACCTGGCGGCGCTCACGCGGTTGCCGCCACGGTCGCGTAAATCTCCGCCAAATCGCGCGCGGTTCGGTCCCAGCGAAAGCGCTGAACCAGCACCAACCCGCGCGCTTGAGCCGCCCGGCGGGCCCCATCGTCCCGCAAGAGCCGCGCCGCGGCGGCCGCGAGTCCCTGGGTATCGATGGCGGGCGCCTGCAGGGCGGCCGGGCCGGCGGTCTCGCGGAACGCCGGGCAGTCCGAGGTGACGGCCGGCGTTCCGCAGGCCATGGCCTCCAACGCCGGCCAGCCAAAGCCTTCCCAGTGCGACGGCGCCAGCAGGATCTGGCAGCACGCGTAGAGCGCGGGCAGGTCGGGTTCGGGCACATATCCGGTTTCCACAATCCGCGGTTCCAGGCCCAGGCTTCGCGCAAGCCGCCACTGCTCGGTCGTCAGGCGTTCGCCTGCTTTCACAAATCCGCAGTCAATGCCGTGGACTTGGCGCAGCGTGTGGACGACGTCCAGCGCGCCTTCAATGTTCTTGTAGGCATCGGCGCCCCCAACGTGCAGGAGCAACGGGATCGATGGCAACTCCAGCCGTTCGCGCAATTGGGCGACCTCATCCGAAGGCGGCGCCCGAAAGTGGTCCGCCACTCCGCTATGCACCACGTGCAGCCGGGCTGGCTCGCAGTCCAGGTAGCGACGCACGTCATCGACCGTCGCTTGGCTGACACACACCACGCCGGCGGCCCGAGGGAGGTGACGCACCGCGTAGCGAAAAGCCAGCAGCGCGATTCGGGATATCCGTGCGCCCGGAATGCGACCGTCGGCCATGCGCAGCGGCATGAGGTCGTGACAGGTCACCACCGTGCGCCGTGCCCCCAGCGCCTGCACCAGGTGTGCGTACGAGTGGTCGACCACGTGATGCACGAGGGCCGATTCGCTGGACACGCGGCGCGGATAGTCGGCGTAGCGCACCCGGTACTTGCCCACGTTCTCGGCCAGACGGCCAAAGGGGCTGTCGTCGCGCTGAGGCCATGGGGGCGGCGTGACGGTGTGCACATCCACCGGCGGATCGAGATAGCGCAGGGCCCGCTCCAGCGTCCGGCCGTAGCGGTCCATGGAGGGCCGGCAGTCGCTGGGATTGACGAGGTAGAGATTGACGCGTGGCTGTGTGCTGGAAACATCATCCGGCGGACGGTGAACGCTCATGGCTTGCGCACCAGGACTTCCCAGCTGGTTGCCCAAAGGTGATCCAGGACCGGTATCCGCAGCAGCCATGGCGCGGCTCGGATCAACCCCAGCCGCGCAAGCAAGGGCATCGGACCCATGCGATCCATGCGCACAACTTCGAATCCGGCATCCAGGAACAGCAAGCGAATCGCCGCGCGCGTGAAGCCGCGCCGGTGGGTGTAGTCATTCCAGACCACCCGCGGCCGCGCCATCGGCACCGACGCCAGCGCCAGCCCGCCGGGGCGCAGCACCGCATGTATCTCATGCACCGCGTCCCAGGGATGATCCAGGTGCTCCAGCACGTCGCGGGCAATTACGGCGTCGAACCGGTTAATCGGGAACGGCAGGGGCCGTCCCGACCCGGCATCCCAGGCCAGGACCGCGCCCCGTCGACTGGCGAGTTTGAGAGCGCCACGGTCATGATCGACCCCGATCACACGCACGCCCCTTGGCGCTGCGCGGGAGACGCTCCCCACGCCGCAGCCCAAGTCCAGCACCAGGGCGACGGAACCCAGACGGCGAAAGTACTCGCGTACGAGTTGGGTCGGTGCACCGGTTCCCTGGTAATACGCCCGCTTGCGAATCGGCGCCGCTGGCTGGCCCGTCATGGAGCGCGCCGCGTCGAGGGGCGGGCGCGGATCGGTTCGAGGCACTCCGCCAGCCGTCGCGCAACCACGGCATGTGAGAAACGGCGTTGGACGCGGGCGCGTCCGCACGAGGCCAGACGCGCGCGCAGCTCGGCGTTCTCGATCAGAGATCGCAGGACGGCCCGCAACTGCCCGACATCACGCTCCGGAACCACGATGCCGGCATTGCCAATGACGTGGGGTATCTCACCCGAATTCGTCCCCACCACCGCGCAGCCCGCCGCCATGGCTTCGATCAGCACGTGCCCGAACTGCTCGGCCCAGTCCGTGGTGGCGTACGACGGCAGGACCAAAACATCCAGCGCCGTCAACAGGGCGCCGACCCGGTCGTGGTCGGCGTCCTCAACGAACTGCAGTCTTCCGGCCACACCGTCGGCTCCAAAGCGCAGCTTGAGCGCGTTGCGCAACGGGCCCCGGCCAATGGTCAGAAACGTCCAGTCCAGCCACCCAAGTCCGCTCAGCGCCTCCGCCAGGTCCAGCACCCCCTTTTCGGCGATCAGGCGCCCGGCAAAGCCGACGACAACGCCGGACACCCCCAGTTCGCGTCGCACCTGCCGTCGGATCAGATCCGGCTGATCCGGCAGATCGACGCCGACCTGTGGAATGCGATGGATCGGGTAGGAAAAACCTGATGCGCACAGTTGGTGGCAGGCAGCCTGATTCCCGGCAAAAGCCACTCTGGCAGCGCGCAGCGTGCCCCGTTCCAGGATTCGCAGCGCCAACGACCGGCGCCGGTTAAGTCCGCCGCCCCACGTAAAGAACGTGAATGGGGGACGCCCTGGCAGCACCTGGGCCAGCCAGCGACCCTGCAGGCTCAGCAGCGAGTGCGGCTCCTGTTCGACCAGGACGACGTCGGGCCGGAAGCGTCGCGCCGCGAGCGCGAGCCGTGGATCAATGTGAAATGTCAACGTGCCATGGCCGCGGAATACCGCCCGAGCCACCTCCAATTCCACGCGGGGATGCGCCGACTGCTCGGGGATTACCGGGCCGAAGTGCGGATCAAACCAGCCGTGCGGAACCACTAGCAGGGCGGCGTGGCGAGGCGATAGGTCGGCTAGCGCCTCCCACTTCCGCTGATTGAAGCGGCGCAGGTAGGTATGACCTAACACCAGCACGCGCACTCGCCGTCACCCTTCCTTACGCCGGGTGGCTGTGCGTTGAACTGGCCGAAACCGGCGCGCCCGAGACTCCGTGAACGCTGCGTCTCGGCCCGCCGTGGAAAAATACGCGCGCGAAGCGCGCCCCGCCGCGCAGCGCCCATACGGTAGCGGTCTTGTGCCCGTTCTGTCTCCGGCGGGATGTCGGAGACCTGGGGCCGGCAGGGCTGGCAGAACGCGCCCGGGCCGGAACCATTGCGGGGATCCCTGAACGACGGGCTGGCGAGTCATGCGAACGCCCGACATCCACGACCTGCTCAAGACACGCTTCGGCTACGACGAGTTCCGCCCGCTCCAGGTCGACATCATCCAGACCGTGCTGGCCGGACGCGATGCCCTGGTACTGATGCCCACGGGCGGTGGGAAGTCCCTCTGTTACCAGCTACCCGCGTTATGCCTTGACGGTCTGACCCTCGTGGTGTCGCCGTTGATCGCGCTGATGAAGGACCAGGTGGACGCCCTGCGCGCCAACGGCGTGGCGGCGGCGTTCGTCAACAGCACGGTCCCGGCGTCCGAGGCCCGCGCCATACTGGCGGAAGCTCGGTCAGGTCGACTGAAGATCCTCTACATCGCGCCGGAGCGATTGGCCGTGCCTGGCTTCAGTGCGTTTCTCGGCTCAGCCGACGTCAGCCTGATCGCCATAGACGAGGCCCATTGCATTTCCGAGTGGGGCCACGACTTCCGCCCCGACTATCGAAACCTGCGCGTCCTGCGCGAACGGTTTCCCAACGCACCGGTCATGGCCCTCACGGCCACCGCCACCGCCCAGGTGCGAGACGACATTGTGGGCCAGCTGGCCATCCCCGAGGCGCGACACTTCGTGGCCAGCTTCGACCGAAAGAACCTCACCTATAGCGTTCGCCCCAAGCGACGCGCCTTCGACGCGTTGCTGGCGTTGCTGCGTCAGCACGCCGGTGGATCGGCCATCGTCTACTGCCTGTCCCGCCAAAACACCGAGGACCTGGCGGCTGACCTCGGCGACGAGGGCATCCAGGCGCTGCCCTACCACGCCGGCCTCGATGCGTCCCGCCGCCGGGATACCCAGGAGCGTTTCATCCGGGACGAAGTTCCCGTGGTCACGGCCACTATTGCCTTTGGCATGGGCATCGATAAGCCGGACGTGCGGCTGATCGTCCACTACCACCTGCCCAAGACCCTGGAGGGCTACTACCAGGAAACCGGACGGGCCGGACGCGACGACTTGCCCAGCACCTGCGTGCTCTTCTACGGCGCCTCCGATCGGCACGCGCTCAGCGGGTTCATTGAGCAGATCGAGGACGAGACCGAGCGCGACCGGGCCTGGCAAAAACTACGCCAGATGGTGCGGTACAGCGAATTGCACACCTGCCGCCGTGCGTTCCTTCTCGACTACTTCGGCGAGGTGTACGACCAGGCAACCTGCGGGAATTGCGACGTCTGCCTGACCGAGCGCGAGGAGTTTGACGCCACGGAGATTGCCCAGAAGGTCCTTTCGGCCATCATTCGAACCGGCGAACGTTTCGGGGCCGCGCACATCGTCCAGGTTCTGCGCGGTGGACGTGCGCGCCGGGTCTTGGCCCTGGGACACGACCGCCTGTCGGTTTACGGGATCGTCCGCGACCACGATAGGGCCGAACTCCAGGAAATCGTGAGCCTGCTGGAAGACCGCGGGCTGCTCCGGAGCAGTGCCGCCCAGTACCAAACCCTTGCCGTGACGCCAGCGGGCCGCGACTTCCTGCGACGCCGCGAGACGCTGACGCTCGCCCGCGTCAAGCGAGTCCAGGCGGACACGGCCCAACCGCGTCGCGGGATCGATCACCTGGACTTCGACCGCGGCTTGTTCGAGCAGCTCCGCGACCGGCGATTCCGGCTGGCGCAGGCCCGCAACGTGCCGCCCTACGTGATCTTCGGCGACCGATCCCTCCAGGAAATGGCGTACTACCTGCCGCAGAGCCGCGAGAGCTTTTCGCAGATTTCGGGAGTCGGCCGCGTGAAGCTCGACGAATTCGCCGACGACTTCGTCACCGCCATTCGCGACTACGCCGAACCCCGCGGCCTGGCGGAACGTCCGAAGCCACCGGGCCGGACGAGGCCTGACCGCGCGACGCCACGCCGAGGCTCAACCTACCGCCAGACGCTGGATCTCTTGCAGCGCGGCGTGTCGATCTCGGACGTCAGCCGGCGGCGCGGCCTCACCGAGGCCACGATCATGTCCCACCTGGAGCACCTGATCGCCGCCGGCGAAACGCTGCCGCTCGAGCGCGAACTACCGGCCCCGGAGCGAGTCGCGCGGATCTCGGAGGCATTTGCACGGACGCAGTCCCCGGCCCTCACGCCAGTCAGGCAGCTGCTCGGCGATGACTACTCCTACGAGGAACTGCGGCTCGTGCGTGCCTGGCTGGACCAGCAACACCGTCGGAATGTCGATGAGTCTGGCCAGACCGCCGAAGCGCCGCCGTTCTGACGCACGGGATTGGAGATTCGTGCGAAGCTCAGGACGGATATCCCGCCGCCACGGTTGACGACGCAATGACCGACCTGCTGGAAGACGAATTCGGCGACATCATCGGCAAGGCCCGGTTTGGGCTGGGCCTCTCGGCGGACGAGGTCGCGGAGCAGGTCGGTATCTCCGCCGCCGACCTCGAGGTGCTGGAGGACTGCATGCGCAGCCCGACCAGGGCCGAGAGCGATCGCCTTGCCGCGCTGTTAGACCTCGATCCTGAGCGCCTGCTGGCCGTGGCCCAGGATGCCTACGTGCCAGACCCGGTGCCGCTGGACCACGACGGTGTGCGCATTCGAGTTATTCCATATCCGCCCATGCGCGTCTATCAATACGTGGTCGGGGACGTTGAAACCGGCCAGGCCGTTGTCGTGGATCCCGGCGCCGAGCCGGACCGGATTCTTGGCGCCCTGGCCGCTGAGCAGTGGTCGGCGGCCGCGGTCCTTGTCACCCATGCGGACGCCGACCACATCGACGCGCTACCTGCGATCCACGCGGCGCTCAACGTCCCCATCTGGATTCATCCCAACGAGCAGCCCAGGATGCCCGCGCTTGAAGGGGCCGACGTCCGAACCTACGACCACGGCCAGTGCTTCAGCGCCGGTCCGTTCGAGGTCGAGGCGCGCCGCACGCCGGGCCACGCCCCGGGCCACTCGTCGCTGGTGCTGCGGGACCTGGTGCTGGTAGGCGACGCCATGTTTGCCGGCTCCCTGGGGCGCACCGCGCTCGGTCCGGCCTACTACGCCGAGCACCTGGCAGCCGTTCGCTCGCAAATCCTCACGTTGCCGGCAGCGACACGTTTGTTCCCCGGCCACGGACCGCCCACCACCGTCGGGCAGGAGTTGGCGCACAACCCATTTTTTGCGCCCTGAGCAGCGAATAGCCGAACTTCCCCTAAATAGGCGAGAATAGGGGGAGAGCTTCAGCGCTGGAATGCCTGCAACGACGAGCCGCTTATGTTCGCGTTTGACATCTCAACTCGATTCGCAGGCTCCAGCCTGCTGTTCAGATCGCTGCCCTTGGACGACGCGCTGCAGGCGCTGGCGCAGACCGAACTGACCTACGTGGACCTCTGGGCCACGCCGGGGGTGCTGGAGCACGTGGATCCCTTGCGCGACTCGCCGGCCGAGGTGAAGGCTCGCGTTGAGGACAGGAACCTCCGGCCCTCGTCGATATCGGCGTATGCCACCTTCGGCAACGCGTTGGTCGCGCGGCTTGAATTCGCGGCCGCCATCGGCGCCCCACTGGTGATTGGCAGTGCGCCCGTGCGCGAATACGAGCGGCGCGAGGCCGCCGACGACGTGCGGGCGCTGGGCCGGGCGGCGCAGGACCTGGGAGTGACCCTGGCGCTGGCCAACCAGATCGGCACCTGGCTGGACGAACCTGCGGAGATTGCCAGCTTCCTGGACGACATTGGGCATCCGCGTGTGCAACTGAGCCTCACGCCGCCTCATGCGCGGCTGGCGGGCACCACGCTGCGGGCCGTGGCCGACGCCGCTGACGGCCGCGTCGGACACACCTGTCTTTGGAGTGTCAGTCCGGCGATGCGCGACGCCGACAATCTGGGTCCGGCCGCGGATCAGGCGCCAGGCCACGGCACGGTGGACTTTAACGCGCTAACGTCCATGCTTGACGAGCGCAACTACTTCGGCATGTTTACGTTTATCTGGGGCAGCACCGAGGACGTGCCCGCCGCCGAAACCGTGGCGGCCATCGGCGCCGCCCGCGCCCACGTGCTAGACGTTTCCACGCCATCCTGATCGCCACGGGTCCGGCCCGTCGGGATGCGGGACGCGTGGCCCCTCGTGCTACGCTTGCCGCCGCTCACGAGATTGTGAAACGGTGCACAAAGCCCGGCGAATCGTGACTCTCGGAACCAGGGACGGGGCCGTCTCGCGCAAGGGCAGCACAGTACACCTTTGATCCACCGCCGCCGCATCCACGCCGCACTCCTGGCCTTGGCGCTCGCCGCGGCCCTGCTGGCTATGGGCGCGTGCGGCGCAACGCCCCAAACCACCCTGGAACCCACGACCGAGGCGGCCCGAACGGCACGCGACCTGCTGATGTTCGTCTTCTGGGCCATGGTGGTGACCTTCATAATCGTGGAAGGCGCGCTGCTCTACTGCCTCATTCGATTCCGACGCCGTAGCGGCGACGGGATTCCCGCCCAGACCCACGGCAACACCCCGCTCGAGATCAGCTGGACCATCGCGCCAGCCATCCTGGTCGTCGTGATCGTGGTTCTGACCGTTCCGGCGATCTTTTCCAACGCCCGCGCCGCCAGCCCCGACGCCCTGCAGGTCCGCGCCATCGGCCACCAATGGTGGTTCGAGTTTCAGTACCCGGAACTTGGGGTGGTGACCGCCAACGAACTGCACCTGCCGGTCGACCGCGACGTAGAAATCCTGCTCGAGAGCAACGACGTGCTGCACAGCTTCTGGGTCCCCAGCCTGCGCGGAAAGCTGGACATGGTGCCGGGCCGCGATAACAAATTCACCATCAAGCCCGAGGTCACCGGCACCTATCCCGGCCAGTGCGCCGAGTTCTGCGGAACGGCCCACGCGCTCATGAAGTTCTATGTGGTTGTGGAAACGCAGGCGGAATTCGACGCCTGGGTCCAGAATGAACTTGCCGACAGCGTTCCCCCCGCCACCGCCCTGGCCAGGGAAGGCGAAGCGAACCTCACCCTCGGCGGCTGCGTGGCCTGTCACACCATCCGCGGCACCGATTTGGAGGGCAAGCTGGGTCCGGACCTGACGCACATGGGCAGCCGCAAGCACATCGCCGCCGGACTCCTGGAGAACACGCCCGAAAATATGCGGCTCTGGCTCAGCGATCCGCAGGGCGTCAAGCCCGGCAACACCATGGTGATTCCCGAGTTGACCACGGAGCAACTTGACGCCTTGGTGGCCTACCTCGAGGGCCTAAAATAAGGATGCGTGCGCGACGCGGCGCAGCAGCGCCGGACGGAGGGTGATCACATGGCGACGGTAACGGCCACCGCCCCTGACACCCGCACGTTCTCGGGTACCGCCTGGAGTTGGATTACCACGGTCGATCACAAGCGGATCGCCGTGCTCTACCTGGTCACCTCCCTCGCCTTCTTCATGCTCGGCGGGCTTGAGGCGCTGCTCATGCGCCTGCAACTGGCCACGCCCGAGGCCGATGTCGTCTCCGCGGAACGGTTCACCGAGCTGTTCACCATGCACGGCACCACCATGGTGTTCCTGGCGCTGATGCCCCTGAGCGCGGCCTTCTTCAACCTGCTCGTGCCGCTGATGATCGGCGCCCGCGATGTGGCCTTCCCGCGCCTGAACGCCCTGAGCTACTGGATTTACCTGTTCGGCGGCATCTTCATGAACATTAGCTTCGTGGCCGGTGGCGCCCCGAACGCTGGCTGGTTTGGCTACGCGCCGCTCACCGATACCGCCTTCGAAGCCACCCACGCCATTGACTTCTGGGCCTTTGGCCTCCAGATCCTGGGCGTCTCCTCCATCCTGGCCTCGATCAACTTCATCGTCACCATCATCAACATGCGCGCGCCGGGCATGACCCTGAACCGCATGCCCATGTTCGTGTGGATGAGCATGATCACGGCCTTCCTGATCATCTTCGCCT
>JAPOXI010000020.1 GCA_026707185.1 Chloroflexota bacterium | reverse complement strand
CGCCGGCCCCACGACCAGCCGCGCCCGTACCAGACGTACTGCTTCCGCAGCGCGTTCCACTCCGTGACCTGCAGCGTGTCGCTGCTGAACACCACCGCCGGCTCGTCCTGGACGGTCCACCGCAGTCCATCCGGTGATGTGCCCACGTACATCGCCCGCACGTGGCTCTCATCGGTGGTCCGCGGGTCGATCGCATCGGGACGCTCCCGCCGAGCGGCCTTGACGACGTCGGGGGTTGCGTCGCCGTACCAGATTATCTTGTAGCGGGCCTCAGGCGGCGCGTCCGGATCCATGAACGGGCTCGCTCCATGCAACCCCATCGGTCCCACGGTTTCCCGCCCCAGCGAGATGTTGGTCTCATTAGATCCATCCCACGATCCGATCCCAAGCTCGGGCTTTGTCCAGGTGAACCCGTCCTCGGACTCCGCATAGCAAAGGAGCCCAGCAAATACCGGATTCGGCCAGGCCAACTTCGGACCAATCTGCGGATCCCAGTGATCCGGGGGCACTGCCTCGTACCAGAGCCGATAGCGGCCGTCTTCGCAGATCACCTTCGGCCACCACACCAACTTTGCCCACGGCTGGGTGGCCTTGAGCACCGGTCTGGTCCGCACCCCCGGCTCCGCTCGTAGTTCAACGCCGGTAGGCACAGCCGGAAAGTCGGCATGCAGCGACGTCGGGTTCCTCAGCCCCCACGCGTCCTGAGGGCGCCCCTCGTCGTCCACCCAACGTGCCCGACCCGGATGAATGAATCGGTAGTCAACAAACGGGTGATAGCCCAGAGCCACCGGTAGCGGCGTCACCAGACCGGGGTACAGGTTGTCAATGCTCATGCCGGCGACTCTCAGGAGGGAATCTTAGTTGTCGAACTATATACCGGCGCCAACCTGCGGCGTGCTATACACCATCGGCTGCTTTCGCCGGACGCTCCGATGGCACGAACCCTTCCCGCCAACCGCATCTACGATGAACTCGGCGTTCCGCGCGTCATACACGCCGGCGGACCAACCACGGCCCACGGCGGATCGCTCATGCTGCCGGAGACCTTCGAGGCGATGGCCGAAGCCGGGCGCGCCTTCGTGACTCTCGACACACTCAACCGCCGCATTGGCGAGTACATCGCCGAGGTCACCGGGGCCGAGGCCGGCATGGTCGTCGCCGGCGCAGCCGCCGGCATGGTCATCTCGATGGCGGCCTGCATGACGGGCACTGACGTCGCGGCCGTCCGGCGCATCCCCGACACGACCGGCCTCAAGGACGAACTGGTCATTCAAAAGATCCACCGCGGTCCCTACAGCCACATGTACGAATTCACCGGCGCGAGCTTCGTCGAGGTCGGCAACGTTGCATCCTGCCTACCCGAGGAACTGGTGTCCGCTATCACCGACCGAACGGCCGCCGTGGCCTACCTCTTTGCGCCGGGTAACCCGCGCGGCGGCTTGACCCTGCCGCAGGTGGCTGACATCGCCCACGCACGAGGCGTCCCGGTCATCGTGGACGCCTCCATGACGGTGCCGCCGCGCGACAACCTCAGGCGCTTCATCCGTGAAGGCGCCGACCTTGTGGCCATGAGCGGTGGCAAGGTCATCCGCGGTCCCCAGGCCACCGGGCTTCTCTACGGCCGTGCAGACCTGATCGAAGCGGCGCATCTCAACAACAGTCCCAACCACGCCATCGGCCGCCCCTCCAAGATTGCCAAGGAAGAAATGGTCGGCCTCTACACCGCCCTCCGCAGCTACATGGACTCCGACGAGGAGGAGATGCTCCGCGAGTTCCACGAGCTCGTCGAGATCATCGTCGACGACGTCGGCGAACTGGACGGCGTTCGCGCCACCGTCGAGTTCGACGACGACCGCTATTTCGTGCCCACCGCCGTCATCGGTTTCGAACCCGGCTGGCAAGGCCCGGATGTTCAGTCGGTTGTCGACGCCCTCCTCGCCGGTGACCCACCCATCGTCGTCCGTTTCGACGCCTCGCGCGGTCTCGTCGAAGCCGCCTCCGCCAACCTGCAACCCGGGGAGCCCGAAATCATTGGCCAGCGCCTGCGGGAGATTCTGACGCAGACAGCCTAGAGATGGGGATCAAGCGACGCGACGTCGTGCGTTCTACGTTCGGCAGCGCAGACCCAGCTAGCCCGGCGGCCCTCTAGTGCCCACTTTTACTTTGCAGGGTTGCCTGCGGCCCCGGTTCGCAAAGCACTTGTTGAAGTCCGACCCTCAACGGGTGAGGGTGACTTGGTCAAAGACCGGTGCTTCTGAAGGGCACACGCTCCAGACTGATCCGCCTCACCTTGCCGTCTGGCTCGAAATCGAGTCGGTAACTGATGGCGAACCAATCGAAGGGCCGATCCCCTTCAGTGCCGAAGCTCCGTTCCTGACGAGCAAAGAGAGCGCCCTGATGTGGCTTCAGCATCGCGTATTCGCCAATGGCTACGAGGCCAGCGGCGACGCTCGCTTCGAGTGGGAGGACGATCCCCCGGGCACGGTCTACTAGCCGCCGCAAAGTCGCGTCTTAGAATCGTCTAGTTATGGCCACCCTCCCCAAGAGCGGCACCCGCGCGGGCTTTGAGATTGGCGCCGACTTTCAGCCGGCCGGCGGCCAGCCCCAGGCTATCGACCAGCTCGTCGACGGCGTCGAAGACGGCCACCGTGCCCAGACCCTGCTAGGCGTCACTGGCTCAGGCAAGACTTTCACGATCGCCAACGTCATCCAGCGAATTCAGCGTCCAGCCCTCGTGCTGGCCCACAACAAGACCCTGGCCGCCCAGTTGGCCACCGAGCTCAAAGAATTCTTCCCCGGCAACGCCGTCGAGTACTTCGTCAGCTACTACGACTACTACCAGCCCGAGGCCTACATCCCGCGCAGCGATACCTATATCGAGAAAGAGACCGACATCAACGCCGAGATCGAGAAGCTGCGCTACTCAACAACCCGCTCCCTCTTCGAACGCCGCGACGTGATTGTCGTCGCCACTGTCTCCTGCATCTATGGCATCACCCCGCCCGAGGACTACGGCGACATGAGCCTGTCGCTGGAAGTCCGAGGCGAATATGACCGTACACGCCTGCTGCGCGTCCTTGTGGGCCTTCAGTACACCCGCACCTCCGCCAGCCTGGAGCACGGGCGCTTCCGAGTCCGGGGCGAGGTGCTCGAGATCTACCCGCCCTACGACGACTTCGTGCTGCGGCTGGAGTTCTTTGGCGACGAACTCGAACGCGTGGTCCGCCTGGAACCGCTCACAGGCGAGATTCTGGAGGAACTCCCCAGCGTCACCATCTATCCGGCGCGCTTCTACGTCACGCCAATCGAGCGCCTGCAGCGAGCGATCGAGGCCATCGGCCAGGAACTGGACGAGCAACTCGCCCGGCTCGAAGCCCGGGGCAAGGTCCTTGAAGCAGCCCGCCTGCGCCAGCGCACCAACTTTGACATGGAGATGCTGCGCGAGACTGGCGGCTGCACCGGCATCGAGAACTACAGCCGTCACCTCAACGCCCGCGAAGCCGGCGACCCGCCGTGGGTGTTGCTGGACTACCTGCCGGAGGACTACCTGCTAGTCGTCGACGAGTCCCACGTCACGCTGCCCCAGGTTCGCGGCATGTTGGCCGGCGACCGCCGTGGGTGTTGCTGGACTACCTGCCGGAGGACTACCTGCTAGTCGTCGACGAGTCCCACGTCACGCTGCCCCAGGTTCGCGGCATGTTGGCCGGCGACCGCGCCCGCAAAGAGTCCTTGATCGAATACGGCTTCCGCCTGCCCTCCGCCTTCGACAACCGCCCCCTCTCGTTCGAGGAATTCGAACAGCACATCAAGACCGCCGTCTTCATGTCCGCCACGCCGGGGCCTTACGAATACGAGCACAGCGAACAGATCGTCGAACAGATCGTCCGCCCCACCGGCCTCGTCGATCCGGCCATCGAGGTGCGCGCCACCGAAGGCCAGGTCGACGACCTCATCGCCGAGATCAACAAGCGAGTTGATGTCCACGAACGCGTGCTCGTGACCACCCTCACCAAGCGAATGGCCGAGGACCTCGCCGAATACCTGGCCGAAATCGGCGTCAAGGTGCACTACCTGCATTCCGAGATCGACACCCTGGAACGCGTCGAAATCCTCAGTGACCTGCGCCGCGGGGTCTACGACGTGGTGGTGGGAATCAACCTGCTGCGCGAGGGCCTCGATTTGCCCGAAGTCAGCCTCGTCGCAATTCTGGACGCCGACAAAGAAGGATTCCTACGTTCTGAGACCTCGCTGATCCAGACCATCGGCCGCGCCGCCCGCCACCTGCACGGCCGCGTCATCATGTACGCCGACCTGGTCACGCACAGCATGAAGCGCGCCATCGACGAGACTTACAGACGACGCAGTCTGCAGGTGGTCTACAACGAGCAACACGGCATCACGCCCGCATCCATTGTCAAGAGCCTCCGCGATCTGACCGAACGTGTCGCCCAGGAATCCGGGCACGACGGCCTGGCCCAGGCCGCCGAAGAGTCCCCCGCCTACGACCTCGGTTTCCGCCGCACCAACGACCTCTCCCGCGTTGAACTCGCCCAGGCCATAAAGGACCTCGAACGCCAGATGCGCCTCGCCGCCGACAGCCTCGCCTTCGAAAAAGCCGCCACCCTCCGCGACCAAATCAGCGACCTCCGCCAAGACCTCGAACGAGCCAAAACCTGACTGCCTATAACAGGAGGCTAGTTGGAGCGTCGTAGTAGGCAAGCCTCGGCAGTCGCCCAAACACTCCCGTCTAAAGCGAACCAATCGGCAGCCTCAGAATGGCGCCGGCCCGATCGCGTCTGAGGGGGCTCGCAGCGTGGATCTCGTCTCAAGCATGCTCCATATCATTGAACAGTCGGGCGCGTTCAGACGACGTGTCGACGTACCAAACACGTCGGCAGCAGGTCTCCAACTCAGAAGTCTGTCGCGCATGCCGAGTCCGCGAGGAATAGCAATCCACTCGGCAATTTGAGCTATGTCGGCGGCGACGCTTGGCCGTGTCCGTTCCATCCCCAGCACGCAAGGGTTCCATCGGTCTTGAGTGCGCAGGTATGGCTGTGCCCGGCTCCGACGTCGGCAAACGACCCCGCAGGGGTAATGGACTGCCCGACGAAGTCCAGTCCTCGTTCGTTGTTGGATCCCCAGCAGGCGACCGTGTGGTCTGTCCGCACGCCGCACGTATGGTGCAGGCCCGCGCTGACCGAGAGGAACGTGCCTGCTGGTGGTGTGGCCTGTCCAACAACACGATTCCAGTTGTCGACGTTCGAACCCCAGCACGCCACGGTTCCATCGGCTCGAACTCCGCAGGTGTGGTGACTACCGGCGCTCACTGACTGGAATCCCCCGGCCGGCGGCACCGTCTGCCCGTCCCTATCCCGTCCCCAGCAGGTCACCGAACCGTCGGTTCGCACGCCGCAGGTGTGGTCTGCTCCGGCACTTACAGATCGAAACGCTCCCGGTGGCGGGCCGGCCTGGCCATCTGTGTTGTCGCCCCAGCAGGCCAGGCTCCCGTCAATCCTGACGCCGCAGGTGTGAAAGATGCCGGCGTCCACAGACTGAAACTCGCCCGGCGGAGGTGTCGCCTGTCCGACATGGCTGTCCAGATAGGCAATGTTCGTCCCCCAGCACGCCACGGTGCCATCGGTTCGAACCCCGCAGGTGTGGTAGAGGCCGGTGCTTACCGATTGGAACATGCCCGCCGGTGGGTCGGCCTGGCCGTAGTGGACACCTCCCAAGCTGGTATTGAGACCCCAGCAGGCGACGGTGCCATCCGTGCGTATCGCGCAGTTGTGAAACCCGCCGACCGTGATTGACGACCATTCCAGAGCCGGTACAGCTGCGACACCGGCCGGCGTGTCGTCGAACGCCCAGGCAAACACCCCGCGCACGTCCTTCCGATGGTCACTCCGGCAGGCTGGCTCCGCCTGATCGCCAAAGACTCGTTGGTAAATGCGCACGTTGGTGTCGTTCCCCAGGTGCGCCTCAACAATGTCGTTCAATTCCACGCAGTCGGTCGGCCAGGCCAAGAGCGGCAAGGTGGGGTCGGCGCCGGGGGCCTCAACGTCGAATGCCCAGCCAAACACTCCGCGCACGTCCTCACGGTGATCGGTCTGGCACCCCTGCTCCGCCTGCTCGCCGAATACGCGCTGGTAGATACCAACGTTGCCGTCGTTCCCCAGGTGCGCCTCGACGATGTCATTCAAATCGACGCACGTCGTGGGCCATTGAGCCAACGCGGGGGACGCCATCACGGAGGCGGCGACGATCACCATGAGGGCAACTAGAACCGCCCGGAGGCATCGCATGGGCCACAGCCTTTGCAGCGAGTCTTGCGAGCTTTGTGCCGGCCGGGAGCTTAGCAGCAACACCCCAATCGTCTACTGGTTACCCGGACGACTCCGGACTGTTTCACCGACGCCCTCGTCTTCGAGAAAGCCGCCACCCTCCGCGACCAGATCAGCGAAGTGCCCTGCGACCTGGAAGTTGCCAGAGCCAGATACTCAGTCGCGAGGCGCCGATCGGCTAAGGCTGCCTCGTCGCACTCGCCGGCACGGCCTGGCCGGCGCGCTCCGTCGCCAGGTCAGCTTGTGAGCCACGAACAATCGTGCTCGTGATGATGGTCTGGGTCAACGTGTCCAGCCGCATATTGATGGAGGCGGTGTCGGCCCGCTGGCGTTCGTCGAGCTTTGCAATGTCGGCCCGCTGGCGTTCGTCCAGCCTTGCGATGTCGGCCCGCAAGCGGTCGTCCATTCTGGCCATGTCGGCACGGAGCCATGCCAGCGCGCCGCCCCCGAGTAGTAACAATGGGCCCAACACGGCCCCCACAATGGTCAGCAGGTCGGCAATGGTGAGCGTCAACGTGGCTAGCCTTACCCGACCGCCCGGACACCTGCCCCAAGCCTAGCATCCGACCCTATTCCGTGCGTCGAAGGCCCCAGACATCGCCTCTTAGACTCCTGCGGCGTATGAGGCACCTATGCGCGCCGCAACCTACGCACCGCCCGACTACAACTGCCCGTTCTGTCGCATCGCCCGCAGCGACTTCTCCGGGTCGATTATCGGCGGCGCCGAGGCCGACGTGCTTCGAACCCCGGACGTCACGGCCTTTGTCGGCTCGCACTGGTGACCGAGGAATGAGGGATCGGTCATCGTGATCCCCAGTGCCCACTTCGAATCCATCTTCGACCTGCCGGCTGAGTCGGCGGCGCAGATTCACAACGTAGCGCAGCGCGTAGCCGTCGCTATGAGCCGCGTCTACCGATGTGACGGCATCTCGACCCGCCAGCACAACGGCCCCGGTGGCGGCCAGGAGGTCTGGCATTACCACCTGCACGTCCTACCTCGCTGGCGCAACGACCGCCTGTACGAGCGGACCCCTGAACGATATCTGGACCCACCAAGTGAACGCGCTCGTCGCGCGGCCCAGCTGCGGGTGGCTTTGGGCGCGGAGCAACGTTAGGACTCGCGTCGCTGGCGTCCGCGCCACGACCCCTAGATGCAGGACCCTCGCGCCAGCTAGCCGGCGCACGCCGACCCAACCCTAGGAGACCCAAAACCGATCCGTCCGAACGTGGTTCCCGTTTACGCTCAACGCTACTTCCAGTGTCCCTCCGAAGTCTGCGGAGACGTGGTCCGGGTTGTGCCAGGCCAGCTTCATGTAGCCGCGCTCACACCGATTCTCTATTGGCTCGCACCACAATCTCGGGTCCATAGAGGTGGTGCCGCCCCCTGGCCAAATCCAGTGCGACTCGACACTCCAGTCGGCCGGCCACCACTTCACCAGGTAGACGGTGCAGAAGTATTCCGGCATCGGATCGCCCTGGAGAGATTCCTGCCAGGTGCCGGGTTGGTCCGGTCCGGACGTACAGGCCGAACCTGTGGCCAGGCCGACGGCCTCGATTAACTCCGACGGATGCGGCAGAGGCTGCGGGGCCGGAGGCGGTGGCAGAGTGCCGGCCCTGTGGCGTGTAATCCAGTCGTCGACGGTCCGGCGCACCCGGTCGCCGTCAAGCAGGAGATTGACCGACTCAACCCTTGCGACGCCGCCCAGCTTTGCGTTGGTCACGCCGATCACCCCGCCGTTCAAGCTAAACGCGGGCCCGCCGCTGTTTCCAGGATTGGCGGCCGCGTCAGTCTGAAGCCAGTCGGGATGCCGTGCCGAAAATATGCCTCGTGTGACCGTTAGTGTGTCGAGGCAGAGCGGATATCCCAGGATGACCAGATCCTCCCCGAGTCCCAGGTTCGAGGAACTGCTGAAAGACGCAAACGGATGGCCAGTCCCCGGCAGCTTCAGGAGCGCCAGATCCGACTCTGGATCGTCGACAACCACTGACGCCTGCTGCTCCCGACCGTCGTGTGTCCCTACGATCACCTGGCGGGTGCCATCGATCACATGGCTGTTGGTGACCACGTATCCGTCCGCCGTCACCACAAAGGCGCTTCCGCACACCTCGTCTGATATTCGGACGTAGCGAACCGCGTTCTGGCTCCGCTGCACCAGCTCGGCCACAGAGAGCGGTGGGCCTGCTGCCGTGGTCGTCGCGACATTGAATGCCCAACCAAACACGCCTCGAACGTCGTCACGGTGGTCC
Source organism: Chloroflexota bacterium (assembly GCA_026707185.1). The sequence continues at coordinate 7,933 of JAPOXI010000020.1, read as the reverse complement.
CGCCGGCAGGCCGACTCCGCTTCCGCGCCAAAGACGCGCTGATAGATCCCGACATTCCCGTGATTGCCGAGGTGGTTCTCGACGATGTCGTTGAGCTCCACGCAGTCGGACGGCCAGACTTGCGCTGGCGGATTCAGCGTTGCGGCTGCTGACGTGTCCTCGAAGGCCCAGGAAAACACACTGCGCACGTCAACCCTGTGGTCGCTCTGGCACCGCGTCTCCGCCTCGGCGCCGAATACGCGCTGGTAGATGCCAACATTGCCGTCATTTCCCAAGTGCGCTTCAACGATGTCATTCAATTCGACGCACGTGGTTGGCCATCGAGCAAGGACCGACGGCACCAGAGCCAGCCCAATTGCGATCGCCAGTGTCAGGGCGCGGACGTACCGCATCCTGGCGCAGTCGATCCCGAGGCGCATGTCTCGATAGTAGCGTCTGCCAGACTTCGCGCTCCGCCGGCAGGCTCTCGGCTACCGGGTCGTCTGGCGGCGCCCTATGTCGGCGGCGTCGTTTGGCCGAGACCATTCCATCCCCAACAGGCGATGGTTGCATCGGCCTTCAGTCCGCAGGAGTGGCTGTGCCCGGCATCGACGCTTGCGAAGTCGCCGGCGGGCGGCATTGCTTGACCGACGTGATCGACTCCTCGCTCAGTGTTCGAGCCCCAGCAGGCCACCGTGCCATCCGTCCGCAGACCGCAGGTGTGGTGCAGACCAGCGCTCACTGACTGGAACGTCCCCGCCGGCGGAGTGGCTTGACCGACGACACGATTCCAGTTGTCGACGTTTGCCCCCCAGCACGCCACGGTCCCGTCCGTGCGCACTCCGCACGTGTGATGGAGTCCAGCGCTGACAGACTGAAAACCTCCAGTCGGCGGGGATCCTTGTCCTTGGCGATTCGATCCCCAACAGGAGATCGTCCCGTCGGTTCGCACGCCGCACGTGTGATTTGCCCCAGCACTGACCGATCGAAAGGTGCCCGGCGGCGGGACGGCCTCGCCGGCTCCGTTATCACCCCAACACGCGACCGATCCATCGGTTTTCACTCCGCAAGTGTGAAAATACCCGGCGCTCACAGACTGAAACGTGCCCGCTGGAGGGTCCGCTTGGCCGACGTGACGATCTCTAAACGCGACGTTTGATCCCCAGCAGGCAACCGAACCATCCATGCGCACGCCGCAGGAGTGATCTAGTCCAGCGCTCACTGATTGGAACTTCCCAGGGGGCGGATCCGCTTTGCCGAAGTTGGCCCCGGCGGCGTCCGCTGGTTGCCCCCAGCAGGCGACCGTTCCGTCGGTCCGAATCGCACAGTTGTGAAATCCGCCAACCGCGACTGACGACCAACCTGCCGCAACCGATTCTGGGCGGTCCTGGCTGACGACGACCGCCATGCCGCCGAAGGCCCATGCGAACACGGCTCGCACGTCGTCGCGATGATCGCCTCGGCAGGCGAACTCGGCGGCACCGGCAAAGGCACGCTGATAGATGCCCACGTTTCCGTCGTTGTCCAGGTGTGCCTCGACAATGTCATTCAGCTCAACGCAGCCCGTTGGCCAAGCCAGATCCGGGAGAGCGCCCGAGTCTGACTGCGTCGAGACATCAAACGCCCAGGCGAAGACTCCGCGCACATCGTCGCGGTGGTCGTTCTGACAAGCTTGCTCGGCCTGGTCGCCGAAGACCCGCTGGTAGATGCCGACGTTGCCGTCGTTGCCCAAATGCGCCTCTACGATGTCATTCAGATCGACACACGTCGTCGGCCACTGTGCGTGTACCGCGGGGGACAGTACTGCCGCAACGAGAGTGGTCACGACCGCGACCAAGAATGTTCGACTAGTTCGTGCCAAGTTGTCGCCAGTCCTAGGAAACTCTGCTTCTCTGGCAGCCCGGGCAGACTAGCAGCGTCGGTCACCCACCGGCACGGCTGGGCAGCTAGGCGGACAGACGCATTGGCGACTGGTTAGCCGCCGGTTGCCCAAGTCCCCGCTCATCCCCCACACTCCGCCGGGACCCGAAGGTTTCGGGCCGAACCCGCCGATCGGATCGCTGCACATCGATTCCCTGCTCCGGCCGTTGGTCCGTGCCCGCGACCGTGTGGCCCCCGCCCTGGCCTATAAGCAATATTCCCGGCTCTGGCAGGCCAACGCCGGCAGCCAGGTTGCCTTCTGGATGCAGCAGGTGGCGCAAGGCTGGTTGGTGCTCGATCTGACGGGATCCGAATTCACTCTGGGGTTGCTGGCGTTCTTCCGTTCGATCCCCATGCTGCTGTTGTCGCCCCTGGGCGGCGTGCTGGCCGACCGTCTCGACCGCCGTCGAATGGTTCTCGTTGCTCAACTCATCCTGGCCGGGCTGATGCTGACGATCGCGATCCTGGTGGTCACCAACCGCGTGCATGTCGTGCACCTGGCTGTGTCCTCACTGATCGTTGGCACGATGTTCGCCGTCAACGTGCCGGCACGCACCGCGCTCGTTGCTGGTCTTGTACCCCGCGAACACCTGGCCAACGCTATTGGCCTGCACAGCGCAACGCTCAATTCGGCCCGGATCATCGGCCCGTCGCTGGCTGGCCAAGTCATTGCCACGGTTGGAATCGCCGGCTCCTACTTCGTCCAGGTCGGCGGCTATGTCTGGAGCAGCGTCAACATGCTGCGCGTCGTACCGCCGCCCCGCTCGCCGCGCCCAAGGAGCTCGACCTGGGCCGACATGCGCGGGGGCTTCGCCTACGTGGCCCGCACTCGCATGATGCTTGCGCTCATGCTGCTGGCGCTTGGTCCATCACTGTTTGGCATGCCATTGATGACCTTGTTGCCGGCCTTCGTCCGCAAGGACCTTGGCGGTGGACCCGAAGCCTTCGGATTCCTGCTTGGCGTCCTTGGTGTGGGCGCCCTCGTTGGCTCGGCACTGGTCGTCACGTTTTCGCGGTTTCGCGAGAAGGGCCGTGCCCTTGTCGCGGCGATCCTCGTCTACGCCGCCCTCCTCGTTCTCCTCGCGTTCACACGTTCCTTCGCGGCCGCCGCCGTCGTCGTGGCCTTTATGGGCTTCAGCCAGTCCGTCTACATGTCCGTCAATCAGATGGCCCTGCAGTTGCTCGTGCCCGATGCCTTGCGCGGACGAGTCATGGCGCTGCGCATGATGACCTTCGGTCTTTCCCCGCTCGGCCTGCTGCCCCTGTCCGTGATTGCCGAAGTCCAGGGCACGCCAACCGCAATCCTGCTCGGTGGTCTGGCCACGGGCGTGGTTGGAATCGGTGTCCCACTCTGGGTACGCGACATCTGGCGCCTGCGACCTGACGACGCCGATCCGGACGGCCTGGCGGCTCCTCGGACCACCGGATAGGCGCTCCACGCCGCCGCTATCCTTCCTGACATGACTACTCGTCATGCCCTCGTCGGCTGTGGGAGCCGCGGCATGGAGCATCTCCAGGCACTGACGGCTCTGCCCGACGCCGAAATCGCCGCTTGCTGCGATTTAGTCGCGACCCGCCTCAATGACGCTGCGGACCGATTCGACATTCCTCTTCGCGCAACCCGGATCGAAGAGCTGGCCTCGGCCGGCGCCTTGGACCTCATCCACGTGGCCACCATGCCCTCGGTCCGCTGGCAGGTGGTCAAGGCCCTCGTTGAGCTGCGTCCGCGCGCCATCCTCATAGAAAAGCCTCTGGCAACACTGCCGAGCGAAGCGGCACGAATCTTCGCCGCCTGCCACGAAGCCGGCATCGGCCTCTTCCTCAACCAACAGGTCCCGTGGCATCCGGCCTGGCCTCGTGTCCGCCGGCACCTCCGGACCGGAGCCATTGGCCGCATCACGCACGTACGCGCCTCCAGCATGGGCAGCCTCTTCGAACAGGGATCGCACCTATTTGACCTCCTGCGCTACCTCCTCGACGACGTCGCCTCACTAGCCACCGACTCCCACTCCGCCACTAGGCCGTGGCTCCTTGCCCAGGCCACCGGCGAACGCGCTCGCCTTCCGCCGCATCCCGGACCCGCCCATGCCGCCGGCGTGCTCGCCGTTTCCGACGATTGGCACATCGCCTTTGAATGCGGTTGCCGATCCCCGCGTTGGCCAGGGACCGACGCCTACTGGCTACACCTCGGAATCGAAATCACGGGAACCGAGGGCACTCTCGGCTGCAGCACCAACCGCGGCTGGTGGCTCCACACGCCGCACGAGTGCCGCAGCGAAGCCCACGACTACTTCGACGACGATCCCCCCGCCCAGGTCGCCTTTCTGGAATCCGTCATCCGGTCCCTCGACAACCCGGACACCCACTCATGCGGCCCCGCCCAGGCCCGCGTCTCCTGGAATTGCATGCTCGCTGCCCAGCGCTCCGCCCTGTTGGGACGCCCGGTCGACCCGCGTGACGGTGCTACCGACAAGGAGATCATTAAGTTCCGCCATCGCCTCGCCGCCGAATCGTGAGCGCTTTCCGGTTCTCGGCCTCCACCGTGCTGTACGGTCGCCAGCCGCTCGACAAGGCCTGTACTGAACTCGCCGCCGTCGGCCTCCATCAGATAGATCTCTGGCACGTCGAGAACTGGTGCGAACATCTGGCCGATGGCGTGCCCACGGTTCGCAAAACTCTCCGCCGCCACGGACTCCAGCTCGACACTCTCTCAGTCTTCAACTGGCCCCACGCCCGCCTCCGCGCGCTCCTCGACCAGATGGCCGAACTGAACGGCCGCGCCTTGATCACCGCCTCCGCCAAATCCGACGTCACCGTTCCCCACTTTCTCCAACAGATCGACTCCGTCATTCGCCACGCCGAGTCGCTGGGCGTCACTCTCGCCATCGAAAACCACGGCGCCACGGTCATTGACTCGATCGAATCCATGCTCACCTTGATCGACCTGGAGCCTTCTCCCGCGCTCGGAATAGCTCTCGCGCCCATTCACCTCTTCAACAGGAGTGAGTCCACCGCCGACGCCGTCTACCTTTTGGGCAAGCGAGTTGCCATCTGCTACGCCTGGGACTGGGGCGCCAGGGGCCTCGCCAATTGGAAGGATCCAGCCCGGCAGTTCATCGGCACCGGCAACATCGACCACCGGCCTATCTTTGAAGCCCTCCATGCCACCGGCTACGCCCACCCGGTCCAACTCTTCGCGCACGGTCCCGAAAACTGGCCGCCCGCTAGGACGACGGCCCACCTGCGTCGGGCCCTTGCCGTAGCCCAACGGCTCACGGACACATCGAACTCATGCACAGAATCCGCCTGATCCACTGGAATGCCACCGAAGCTGCGGAGCGCGCCGCGCGGCTCCCGGCCGACGAGTTTCATGTAAACCACGAGCAACTCGACACGGCCAGCCTTCGCGACCTGCGTGTCAACCCGCCCGACGCACTCCTGATCGACCTCGGACGCCTGCCCTCCCATGGCCGCGATGTTGGCGTCGCCATGCGTCAGACCAGGGCCACCCGCGGCATCCCCCTCGTCTTGGTCGACGGCGACCCTGCCAAGGTCGCCCGCGTCCGCCAGCTACTCCCCGACGCCGTCTACACCGACTGGCCCAACATTCAGCCCGCCCTGCGGCAGGCAATTGCCAACCCGCCGACCCAGCCCGTCGTACCCGAGTCCGGTCTGGCCGGCTACTCCGGCACCCCGCTCCCCCGCAAGCTCGGAATCAAGTCCGGCTACGCCGTTGCCACTCCCGGCGCCCCCGACGACTTCCAGGACACCCTGGGCGCATTGCCTGCTGACGTTATCCTCCGCCGCCGAGTCCAGGGTCGCTGCGACCTCATCGTCTGGTTCGTCGGCTCCCAGCGCCAACTGCGGCAGCGCGTCGAGCGCTACGGCCAGAAGGCCGGCCCCGGCGGCCTCTGGATCTGCTGGCCCAAGAAAGCCTCAGGTGTCAAGTCCGACCTCTCAGAGCGCGTCGTCCGCGAAACCGGCCTCGCCAACGGTCTGGTCGACTACAAGATTGCCGCCATTGATCAGACGTGGTCCGGCCTCCGGTTCACCCGTCGCAAAACCACCTGACCTCGAAGAAGTTCGCTGAAGAGTGTCCTCTGACGACTACAGGCCGGGCTGGATGACTGCGAAGCCACAGCTGACCGCAAGCACGAGTAGGCCCCGGTTCAGCGGAGCTCAGAATCCGCAGCCGGGCCTTCAAGTGTTGAGCGACTTTGTCCGGCCGCGCGACAAGGTTCCGCCATCTCCCAGCGTCCGCCAACACCAAGCGGCGCTATGCTTCGCCCCAGTCAATATCCACGAGCCTTGGAGCGACCCTTATGTACACCGCAGTAGTCATCGGAGCAACGGGGGCGGGCAATTACGGGCACGATCTGGATCTTGCTTGGCAGTTGGTGCCGGAGGTCGACGTTGTGGCCGTGGCCGATGTGGACAAGGAGTCGGCTCGGGCGAAGGCGGATGAGCTGGGGGCGCCGCAGGCGTTCGGGGACTATCGCGAGGCGCTGTCCAGCGTGCAGCCGGACTTCGTCAACATCTGCAACCGCCAGCCCGACGTGCATGCGGAGATGATTCACGCGGCCATCGAGGCCGGGGCCAGGGGGGTCTACTGCGAAAAGCCACTGGTCCGCACGCCGGCGGAAGCGGACGCGGTGATTGCGGCGGCAAGTCGCAGTCACACCAAGATCCAGGTCGCTCATACCTGGCGGATTGATCCCGCCGTGATCCTCATGCGCGAGATGATTCGCGATGGCGAGATTGGTCGGCTGGTGGCCGTGCACGCCACCGGCAAGAATGACGACCGCCGCGGCGGCGCCGAAGACCTGTGGGTATTGGGCGTCCACCTGATGGACCTGATGCGCCAGGTCGCCGGCGACCCGCGCCAGATGAGCGGCGCCGTGTTCCAGTCGGGACGCCCGGTGGGCCTGCCGGACGTGCACGAAGGCAACGAGCGGATCGGCCTTATCGCCGGCGATCAACTGTTCGCTACCTACATCTTCGAACACGGCGTGGTCGGCACAATCTCGTCGGTGCGCACCGGCCCCGGCATGCACCGGGCATTTGGAATAGAGGTGGTCGGAACCGAGGGGATCATCTCAATGCGCAGCCACGGGAAGCGTGGCCGGGAACTGCTGATTAACCGGCGGCCCGGCGACGATCCAGGTGTCGACAGCACCTGGGAGGCCGTGGCGGTTCCCGACCTGGACGCCGCCGCCATCGGCGACACCGAGGGCACGGCCCACGAGCTTCAGCTGCTGCAAACCAGCATGACCCTGGATCTGCTGCACGCCGTGGAGGAAGGTCGCCGTCCGGTCTGCGACGCCATCGACGGCCGCTGGACGGTCGAGATGGTGCTGGCGGTTCACGAAGCCGGGTTGACGCAGCAGACGGTGCGGTTTCCGCTGCAGGTGCGAGACAACCCGTATGCGGCGCGGCGGCAGATGGCGCTGGCGGACGTTTGAGGGCCCCGAACGGAAGGCAGCGAACGCCAATGCCGCCAAGTCGACCTGGCGAGACCCGGGGCTGCAGCATCTCCAAGCCGCCACCGCGGTATACCGCGGCCAGGACTCGGCCCTGGCTTGTTGAGTCGAATTTGGAGCAGACCTGATGTACACGGCCGTTGTCATCGGAGCCACCGGCGCGGGCAACTACGGGCATGACCTGGATCTCGCCTGGCAGTTGATCCCCACGGTCGAGGTCGTGGCGGTGGCGGATCTGGACGAAGAACCGGCCCGGGCAAAGGCCGACCAGCTGGGAGCGCGGCAGGCGTTTGGCGACTTTCGCGAGATGCTGCACCGCGTGCAGGCGGACTTTGTGACCGTTTGCCTTCGTCGGCCGCACGAGCGCTCCGAAATGATGCTAGCCGCCATCGAATCCGGGGCCAGGGGCATCTATTGCGAGAAGCCCTTCGCGCGCACGCCGGCGGAGGCCGACGCCATTGTGGACGCGGCCGAGCGCGGCGGAACGAAGATCCAGGTAGCCCATAACTGGCGCGTGGATCCCAAGGTGCGGCGCATGCTGGAGATGGTTCGCG
>JAPOXI010000069.1 GCA_026707185.1 Chloroflexota bacterium | reverse complement strand
GGGTGTACTCCACCGGGTTCGCGGTTCCGCGCATCAAGGACCGCTTCACCTGGACGCTGTTGCCGGAAGTGATCGCCGGACGTGGCGGTCCGCCGGGCCACAGCACCAACGACCAGCCGGACCTGGTGACCAACAGCGCCGAGCGCGACGGCTCAATTGAGCAGTCCACGGCGCTGGCGGTGTTCCTCGCGAGCGAGGAGTACCAGGGCCGGGTCGGCATCGACCGTGGGCATATGCCGGATCACCGAGCCGCCATCGGCGCGCCCACTTCCCTGGCGCCGCCGCCGGAGGGCATGAAGTGGCTCAAGGCCTACGCCGACCGTCCCGACAACCGCAGCCTCTACCCGTTCAGCACCTTTCGGGAGTGGTGGCAGCAGAATCGGGCGTTGGGCACCAAGGGCTGGGTTGGCGAGCAGTCGCCGGCCGAATCCCTGCAGGCCATGCAGGACTGGGGAGTCCGGCACCTGTCCGACTACGACGGCCCCAAGCCGTACGTTGAGTCGCCGGTTTACCCATAGCGGCGTAAATCACGCGGCGTTTGAGCGCCGCGGTAACGGCTGCATCCGGCCGGAGTTCGCTCCGGACAGGCGCTGGCGGGCGAAAGGCCGGTCGTCACACGCGCGGGGCAATGCAGGAAGCCGTGATAAGCCTGCGCCAGATCCTGACCGGTGTCCCGGCGGTTGACGAAGGCGACAGCGGGACGTCGAGCAGCACGCCAACGCGGATCGCGATCGGCTAGGTTGGCCACCGTGGGCCGGCACACCGAGTGCGGCCCAAGAATCACTTGACACGGCCGCGCCAGATATCGCACCGTACGCGAGCGAATGTCGCTGGCCACTGCTTGCTTTCGGGCTGTGCAATCCGCACGGAAGGTTCCTGAAGGTGGTACTGAGGTCAGCTAGGCCCCCAGGGGACGGAGTCTGGCGGGGGCGGAGGAGAAGGGTATGCATATTCCAGCCCTGACCCGTCGGCGCTTTGTCGCCGGAATGGGGATTGGCGCGACGTCGGCAGTCTTGCTGGCGGCTTGTGGTGAGGAAGAGGCGGCTCCGGCGCCAGCACCTGCACCCCAGCAGGCGGCGGCACCGGCGGCAGCAGCTCCGGCGGCGGCAGCTCCGGCAGCGGCAGCTCCGGCAGCGGCAGCTCCGGCAGCGGCTATGACCGAGAAGCCGATGACGGTAGAGAACGTCGAAATCCGGTTCGTGACGGACCACACCGCCGGCCCGCGTGGCGCGGCCATGCAGTGGGGCCTGGCGCGCTTCGCCGAGGAGCGACCGGACATCTTTGTGAAGCTGGAACCGGCCGCCGGCCTGATCGACAGCTTGGCGATCCAGTTCGCCGCCGGGACGGCCCCCCACGTGGCGCTGCTCTCGCAGTCGGACTTCCTGCGCTTCCACGAAGAGGAAGCGTTCACGGAAATCACCGACGAACTGGCCAAGCGTGACGACTTCGTCCCCGAGGACTACTATTTCCTCCCGGACGCGTACACGTTCAACAACATCGACCACTCGTTCCCGCAGCCTTCACTGATGACGGGCCCCCAGTTTGGGATGCCCTTCCAGTTCGCGATCAGCGGGTTCGTGGCCAACATCTCGCTTGCCGAGTCCGCTGGCGTGACGCTGCCGGACAGCGACGGTGGGTGGACCTGGGACGACTGGACGGAATGGGACGCCAAGATTACGAACCCCGACAACGGGGAGTACGGCACCTGGGCGCGCGCCGACTACGAGTTTCAGTACATGCCGCAGATGTATTCGAACGGCTTGGCCAAGCCGTTCGACGACAGGCTGACGAAGACCATGTACGACGAGTCTTCCGCGATTGGTGCCTGGAAGTATCTGATCGACAAGATCTTCACCCACGAGACGTCGCCGCCGCCGGACCAGGTCAAGGAACTGGGCGGTGAGTTCGGCAACGCGTTCGCCGCCGGCAAGATCGGTATCTGGCCGTCGGGCCGGGTGTACTCCACCGGATTCGCGGTTCCGCGGATCAAGGACCGCTTCACCTGGACGCTATTGCCGGAAGTGATCGCCGCCAGCGGCGGTCCGCCGGGCCACAGCACCAACGACCAGCCGAACCTGGTGACCAACAGCGCCGCGCGCGACGGCTCGATCGAGCAGTCGACGGCGTTGGCGGTGTTCCTGGGAGGCGAGACCTACCAGAGCCGCGTCGGTATCGACCGTGGCCACATGCCGGTCCATAGAGCCTCCATTGGCGCTCCGACCTCCGTGGCTCCGCCGCCGGAGGGAATGAAGTGGCTCAAGGTCTACGCCGACCGACCGGACAACCGCAGCCTCTACCCGTTCAACACGTGGCGGGAGTGGTGGCTGCAGCACCGGGCTCTTGGCGAAAAGGGTTGGGTTGGCGAACAGACCCCCGAAGAGTCCTTGCAAGCCTGCCAGGACTGGGGCGTTCGGCACCTGGCCTCGTACGACGGCCCGGCGCCGTTCGTCAGCTCGCCGGTTTACCCATAGCCACGTAAACGTGGCGACGCGTAAGCGTCGCGGAGTCGGCAGCGCCCGGCCGGAGTTTTCTCCGGCCGGGCGCTCCGCTTAACGGCCTGTGATCCAAGGTCCCGTCACGCTTGGGAGCGCGAAATGCAATTCCGCTCACTCCCCTAGAGCATGGGGCCCGCCGCGTCTGTAAGCATTGCAACGGTTGCCCTATTCAAAGGGGCGTAGCTTGATGCCGAAGTAACAGCCGCTGCGCCTCGGGCGAACGCAACGGACCTCTAAGCGCACCACGCGCGGAGATCAAAGGTGTTCTTCCGGTGACGGGCCGTGACATTGACGTGGCGGATTCAGCGTTTCAGCTGGGCGAGCTGAAACATAACGCCACGGTCCGTGACTCCTGGGCGGAAGAGTGTGAGCCGGAAAGCAGGCTCACACTTGTCTTCGAGCAGCCTCCGGCGTTCGAAGGCATGTTGAGGTTCGCGAAGCTCGTTGCGGACGCGAACACGCACACGCCCAGCAAAGTCTGTGCGCGCGGGTTTTTGGCCGATTGCGTCCTTCGTGTCACTCACTCCACAGCTGCAAGCGCTGTTGACTTCTCGGCGGTAGGCAGCTGCCCAGACTGGGAGTTGCGTCCCCGGGCTGCGTAGGGTCGCTTCGTGCACCTCATCCGGGTGCAAGGCCTCCGCCCGGCTTTGCACCCGGAACTCATTTAACCGGCAGAACTGCGGCTACGGCTCGATATTCCACGCACGCTTGGCGGTGTGAGCAAATATCCATTCCCGGTCGACGTCGTTGAGGAATGGAAGGTTCCAAGCCGAGTCGAAGGCCTCCTTGTAGGTCGCTCCGGTCAGGCACACCGGCCAGTCGGTGCCCCACATCAGGCGCCGGGGACCGTAGGCGCGGTAGACGCGCTCGATCAGCGAGTGGGCCTCGCGGTAGGGATAGGCGGCACGGGTTCCGTTTGGATAGCCCGACACCTTGACAAACACATTGGGTCGCTCCGACAGGGCCAAGAGGTTCGTCAGCGACTCGGGGTCGCGGTAGTCGGGCGAGCCGAGGTGGTCGATGACCACGGTCACGTCGGGATGCCGGGCGGCCATCGCGTTGGCCTGAGGAAGCTGTCGCCAGTTGATCAGAAGCCCGATAGTGGCGTTCGTGTCGGCCGCCGTTTCCCACAGCGCATCCTGGGAAGGGTCATCCAGCCAGCGAATGTCCGGAACGGTGTTGGGGGCCAGACGGATTCCGCGCAGGCCAGGATGTTGCATCAGCGCGCGTAGGGCGTCGGGCGCATCAGGCAATAGCGGATCGACGCGACCCGCGACCACCAGCCGGTCCGGATACGTCTCCGCCGCCTGGATGAGGTACGAGTTGTCCCACAGGTAGTAGCGCGGCTGGATAAGCACCGTCCACGCCACGCCGCCAATCTCGTCCTGAGCCCGGAATAGATCCGCCGGCGCCGCCTCCATGTCCGGCGCGAAGTCGGACTCCGGATGTCGGCCAAACCGGGGGTCGCGGATGGTCCAGATGTGTACGTGCGATTCGACCAGGTCCATGGCGCATCCCATGCAGATAAACACACCGCATCATGCCAGCCAGGTGTCTGGCGACGGACGCGTGTTAGAGGAGCAGGTAGGGCTGTTCGATGAGTTCTCGGATGCGGGCGAGGAAGCGGGCGGCGGGGGCGCCGTCGATGATGCGGTGGTCGAAGGTGAGGCTGAGGGTCATGGAGAGTTCGGCGACGACTTCGCCATCGCGGGCCACGGCCTTCTCGCGCAACGCGCCGACGCCGAGGATCGCCGACTCGGGCGGGTTGAGCACCGGGGTGAAGGCATCAATGCCGTAGACGCCCAGGTTGGAGATGGTGAAGGTACCGCCGGTGATGTCGTCCAGGTCCAGGCTGTTGGCGCGGGCACGGTCGACGACGCCGCGCAAGTCGGAGGCGATTTCCACCAGAGACTTACGGTCGGCGTGCTTGACGTTGGCGACCACCAGGTCGCCGCCGGCCTCGATGGCCAGGCCGACGTTGACGACGTCGTGGAGGCGAATCGCATCGCCTTCAAGACTGGAATTGGCGCGCGGGTGTTCGCGCAGGGCGTGGGCGCAGATGCGGATGAGCAGGTCGTTGTAGCTGATGCGGAAGCCAAGCGCCGACTCGTGCCGGCTGGCGAGTTCGGTCCGGAGTTCGTGGAAGCGACGGGCGTCGGCCTCGGCGACCAGGGTGACCTGGGCGCTGCCCTGCAGGCTCTGCTGCATGCGCTCGGCGATGACGCGACGTACGCCTTCCAACGGGATGACTTGGCCAGCGGCAACATCGGGTACGGCGGGCGCCGGAGCCAGCGGCGGAGCCGCAGCAACCGGCATGGGCGCGGCAGCGGGAGCGGCGGCCGCGGCGGTGACGTCTCTTTCGATGATGCGGCCGCCGGGGCCGGAGCCGATCAGGCGGGCCAGATCAACGCCGAGTTCGCGGGCCACGCGCTTGGCCAGCGGCGAGGCCTTGACGCGACCGTCAGCGGATGGCACCGCGGCAACCGGTGCTACGGCGACAGGCTGGGCTGCCACGGGTGCGGGTGCTGGTGCAACCGGCGCGGGCGGAGGCGCGGGGGCCGGGGCCACAGGCGCGGGAGCGGGTGGCGGCGGCGCGGCAGGAGGCGCCGAGGAAGCAGCGGCGGCGGCCGGCGGGTTCGGATCCTCGGCCGGCGGGGTTTCGCCGGGTTCCAGGATCCAGGCCAGGAGGCCCTGAACCTTTACCAGATCGCCGGGCCCTGCGGCGATGCCGCCCAGGATGCCGGCGGCCGGCGCTTCCACGCGAGCGTTGATCTTGTCGGTCTCGAACTCCAGGATCTCCTGGCCCTTCTCGACCTCGGCGCCTTCCTCGACCAGCCACTCGGTGACGGCGCCTTCCTCCATTGTCATGCCCATCAGGGGCATGCGTACGGCGGTAGCCACGGTCTAGTAGACGCCCTGGAGCGACTGGCGGATGGCCTCAACGACCTTGGCCGTGTCGGGGAACGAGGCGTTTTCGAGAGGCTCCGAGAACGGGACGGGCGCGTGGGCGGCACCGACGCGCAGTACCGGCGCATCCAGATCGTCGAACGCCAACTCCTGAATCTGCGAGGCGATCTCGGCGCCGAAGCCGCCGAAGCGGACGGCTTCGTAGAGCACCACCGCGCGGTGGGTCTTGCGGACCGAACGGAGGACGGTGTCGGTGTCCAGCGGGTAGAGCGAGCGGATGTCGACCACTTCGACGCTGATGCCCTCGGCGGCCAACTGCTCGGCGGCTTCCAGGGCGTGATGGGTCTGTCGCGCGTAGGTGATGACGCTGACGTCGTCGCCTTCGCGCTTCACGTCGGCCACGCCGATCGGGACCAGGTACTCGCCCTCGGGCACGTGGCCGCGCATGGCGTAGATGGCCTTGTGCTCGAACATGATGACCACGTTGTCTTCACGGATGGCGGACTTGAGCAGGCCCTTGGCGTCGTAGGGCGTGGATGCGGTTATGACCTTGAGGCCGGGCACGTGGGCGAACCAGGCTTCCAGGCTCTGGGTGTGCTGGGCGGCGTTGCCGGTGCCGGCGCCAAAGGGCGCGCGGTAGGTGAGGGGCAGCTTGGCCTTGCCGCCGAACATATAGCGGTTCTTGGCGGCCTGGTTGACGATCTGGTCCATCGCGATGCCCATGAAGTCGCTGTACATGAACTCCGCGATGGGCCGGCTGCCGGTAAGCGCCGCACCAATGCCGAGGCCGGCGATGGCGGCTTCGGCGATGGGGGTGTCCACGATCCGGTCGGGGCCCCACTTTTCGAGCAGGCCCTGGGTAACGGCGTAGGCGCCGCCCCAGACCCCGACTTCCTCGCCCACCACGAACACGGTGGGGTCGCGGGTCATTTCCTCGTCGATGGCCTCGCGCAGGGCCTCGCTCATGAAGATTTCGCGGGTGGCGGTTTCGGGCGCGGGCGCTTGGGGTGTGGTGACGGCCATGATGGTTACTCCACGTAGACGTCGCGCTCGATAACGTCGACGGTGGGCCAGGGGCTGGCCTCGGCGAACGCCACGGCGTGTTCGATTTCGCGCTCGATCTGCCCGTCAATCGCCTGGAAGTCGTCCTCGTCGAGCCGTTCGGATTCGTTGACGGCCCGGACGAATCGCTCGATGGGGTCACGGGCGACCCATTCGGCGATTTCCTCCTTGGTGCGGTAGTTCTTCTGGTCCAGCACCGTGTGGCCCTTGTGGCGGTAGGTGCGGGACTCGATGAGGGTGGGGCCTTCACCACGACGGGCGCGGTCGATGGCTTCCCTGGCGGTGGCGTAGACCTCAAAGAGGTCATTGCCGTCGATGGAGGCACTGGGGATGCCGTAGGCGGCGCCGCGGTTGTGGATGGGGGCAGCGTTGGCGAAGTCGGCGTGGGTGGCCATGCCGTACTGATTGTTTTCGCAAACAAAGACGGCCGGCAGGTTCATCGTGGCGGCGACGTTGACACCTTCGTGGAAGGCGCCGGTTGGGCCGGCGCCGTCGCCGAAGAAGGCGACGGTGACTTTGCCGTCCTTGCGGAGCTTGGATCCGAGGGCCGCGCCGGTGGCAATGGGGATGCCGGCGCCGACGATGCCGTTGGCGCCCAGGTTGCCGAGTTCGATGTCGGCGATGTGCATGGAGCCGCCCTTGCCGCCGCAGTAGCCGGTGGTGCGGCCGAAGAGTTCGGCCATCATCTTGTCCATGCGGGCGCCCTTGGCGATGCAGTGGCCGTGGCCGCGGTGGGTGCTGGTGATGAAGTCGCCGTCGTTCAGGGCGGCGCAGACGCCGGTGGCGGTGGCTTCTTCGCCGATATAGAAGTGGAGGGCGCCGCGCATTTTGGCGGCGCGGAAGGCTTCCTCGGCGGTTTCTTCGAAGCGGCGGATGCGCCGCATGATCTGGTAGATCCAGCGAAGCTGGTCGTCAGTGAGTTGCTCCAGCACGCCGTTGGAAGCGTCGTCGCCTCCAGCGCGGCCGTTGGTGGAGACAGGTTGTTGCTCTGCCAAGGCGCGCCTCCGATTGTGAGCGGGCGGATGGGTTCCGCAGCCGCCGGGCCGAACCGGTTTAGATTACCGGCGCCAGAGTATATCCGGGCGTCCACTGCATACGCGGTAACGGAAGGAGGAACGACGTCTGCGAAGCTGGGGGATCGGAGCCATTGGCCATGTTCGTCGACCTCGTTTCACGAACGTGTATGCACCGCGATTTCCCGGGAGTGCCCCAACCAAGGTGGGCTTCGGACGCCGGCAGACGCAAAGCGATTAGGGGCCCGATTGCTGCAAGATGGAGAGGTCAGCGGCTAAGTGCATCACGGACCGCCACTAGACTAGGCGCTGGCCCGTCCCAGGATTACCCGTGTGAATAAGGTTGCCGTGGTCGGCTCTGGCAGCTGGGGTACCACCCTTGCCGTGCTTGTCGCGGAAGCCCGTGGTCGCTGCGGTCTCTGGGTTCGTGAGACCGACGAGGCGCACGACATGGCCGCACGGCGCGAGAACGTGCGCTTCCTGCCCGGCGTGACCCTGCCGGATTCGTTGGAAATCAGCCACGACGCCGCAGCGGTGCTGCACGGTGCGGATCTCGTACTCCTGACCGTGCCCATGCGCCGGCTTCACGAAAACTGGCGGATCATTGGCGGACTGGTCGAACCGCACGCGGCGATCGTCAGCGGTATCAAGGGGCTCGACCCGGAAACGGGACAACGGGTCAGCGAACTTCTGACCAGCTGGGCCGGTGACCAAGTCCTGGACCGTCTGGCGGTGTTGTCCGGACCGAATCTGGCCCGTGAGATCGCCGCCGGCGAGCCCGCCACCGCGGTCGTGGCTGCGCGAATCCCGGAGGTTGCACGGAACGTGCAGCAGCGGCTGAGCGCGCCGACATTCCGCACCTACGTCAGCGATGATGTCATCGGTATCGAACTCGCGGGCGCCATCAAGAACGTCATCGCCATTAGCGCCGGGATGGCGGACGGCCTTCGATACGGCGACAACGCCAAGGCCGCCCTGATGACTCGTGGCCTGGCCGAAATGACGCGCCTGGGACTCACCGCCGGGGCTGACGCCCTCACGTTTGCCGGACTGGCGGGCATGGGCGACCTCATCGCTACCTGCGCTAGCGCGCACTCCCGCAACCACTACGTAGGCCAGGAACTCGCCGCCGGTCGATCCCTGGATGACATTCAGTCGCGCATGGTCATGGTTGCCGAAGGTGTGGACACGTCCCGCGGGGCCCTCGCCCTGGCGCGCCGTCTGGGTGTGGAGATGCCGATCGTGGAACTGATCAACCAGGCGCTGTTCGACGGCCTGCCCGTAGCCGAAGCCGGGCAAGTGCTCATGGCCCGCGAACTCAGCCACGAACTCCGCGGCCTCCGCGACAACCACTGACCGTCCGCGTCCCGCTCGCCTTTTCCGTACAGCAAGAAGGGCTGAGTCGAGCGTCAGTTGCATCCGTCGGACCAAAGGAATGTCAGCCCAGGGCTGCTCACTGCGGGGTGTCGCTGGCGGCCTGAAGCAGCCCCGGTCTATGCGCGTGAGTCTTATGCGAACCCGCTGAACATGCTGGGAATCCGAACAGAGCGACGACCGGAAGGGCCGGGTCCGCCTTCAAGCAAGTCCGCAGCCAGCGTAGCGCCCCAATTCCGGGCATCGGCACACGTGCGTCTTGAAGTGCTGCGTGTGCCAGACTCGCACGTCTATACACCGCGCGAGGTTGGGTCATCCCTACATCCGTCGTTGACACGCTAGCCGGGTTGGTCGCGATCAACAGCGTGAATAGCAGTCTCGAGGGCGGGCCGGGCGAGGCGGACCTGGCCAATCACGTCGCCGACCTGGCCCGTGCCGCCGGCGCCGATATCGAGATGTACGACGTCGAGCCGGGCCGCCCCAACCTGCTGGCCTGGATCCGCCGCGGCAACCGCCCCACTCTCATGTTTGAGTGCCACCTGGACACCGTCGGCCTGGACCCGATGCCCGACGCCCTCAACCCGCGCATCGCCAATGGCCGCCTTTACGGCCGCGGCTCCGCCGACCCCAAGGGCTGCATGGCCGCCATGCTGCACGTCCTCCACGTGGCGGCCGCGGATCCCGACTTCCCCGTGGACCTCTGCCTGGCCGGGGCCGTGGGCGAGGAGATCGTCATGATCGGTTCGCGCGTCATGGCCGAACGACGCCCACCCGTCGACGCGGCCGTGGTCGGCGAGCCAACCGAGTTGCGCATCATCACCGCCCAAAAGGGCGCCGTCCGCTGGCGCGTCCGCACCCACGGCGTCGCCGCGCACAGCGCCATGCCCGAGCAGGGTCACAACGCGATCGAAGACATGGCCAGGGCGCTGCCCGCACTCGCTCGCGGCATCGAACCGCACCTCGACGCCCGTCCGCACCCGGTGCTCGGCCACGCCACCTGGAACGTCGGCACCATCCGCGGCGGCGCCGGAGTCAACGTCGTGCCCGACCTGTGCGAAATCGAGATCGACCGACGCCTGGTGCCGGGTGATACGTCCGCCGAGGTGCTGCATCACGTTGACACTGCACTGGACGACCTTCGGGCCTGCGACCCGCAACTCCGCGTCGACCGCGATCCGCCCTTCGTGGACATTCCCCCGCTCGAGACCCCGCACGACGCCCGGGTCGTGCGCGCTGCCCAGCAGGCCGTTGCCGCCGCCGGGCTGTCGCCCGACCCGCTGGGCGTCGCCTACGCGACCGACGCCGCCATGCTCTCGGGCGTCGGCGGCATCCCGTCCGTCGTGCTGGGCCCCGGCGACATCGCCCAGGCCCACACGAACGATGAGTGGATCGAGATTGCTCAGCTCGAGAAGGCCGTCGGCGTCTACCTGGGCGTCTGCAAGGCCTTCGGAGCGATCGCCGCCTGATGCGCCTGACCCAGCGCGTGCACCTGGTTGGCAGCGGAGCTACCGGCGCCGACCTCTCCAACCCCTACGACAGCCACGTCTACCTCGTCGACGGCGGTGGCCCGCTGGCGCTCATCGACGCGGGCGTGGGACTCGAACCGGAACTGATCCTGGCCAACGTGCGGGCGGCGGGATTCAATCCCGCGAACATCGAAACGATCGCGCTGACTCACGCCCACGCCGACCACGGCGGCGGCTCGGGCCCGCTGCACGAGCTGACCGGAGCCGAAGTCCTGGCCCCGGGAACCGCCGCCGACTGGCTCCGACAGGCCGACGAGGAAGCCGTCTCGCTTCCGCGCGCCAGGGCCGGCGGCACCTATCCCGCCGACTACCGGCTGGCACCCTGCCCGTCGGCGTCCTCGATCGCAGGCGGCGATTCGATCCAGCTCGGCGAGGCCCGCTTGACCGCCATCGCCACCCCCGGCCATGCCCGCGAGCATCTCTCCTACCTGCTCGAAGGCGACGACCGTACCGGGCTGTTCGGCGGCGACGTTGTCTTCCATGGCGGCAATATCCTGCTGCTGTCCACCCCCGATTGCTCAATCCAGGACCTGGTCACCACGATGCGCCGCCTGGGCGACATGGACTTTGAAGCGCTGTATCCGGGGCATGCCGGCATCTCGCTGCGACGCGGCCGCCAGCACGTTGACGCGGCTCTGCGCGTCTTTGATGCCGAAGAGATTCCGCCGAACTTCAATGCCTAGCGAAACCGGCCTCAAACGACGCACCCCTACAATGCCGCTAACCACCCAACCAGATTGGCGGACCTGATGCCCCTGCAGGCGGACGTGTGTGTGATCGGCGGCGGACCAGGCGGCTACGTCGCGGCGCTTCGTGCGGCCGCTCTGGACGCGCAAGTCGTCGTGGTCGAAGACAGCGGCCTTGGCGGCGTCTGCCTCAACCGCGGGTGCATTCCATCCAAGGCGCTGCTGCGCAGCGCCGAGGTCTTTCAGCTGGCCAAGAAGGCGTCAAGCTTTGGCGTGCGGGTCAAGGGCGTTACCGCCGACTACCCGGCCATGGTTCGCCGCAAGGATCGGGTCATTCGCCAGCTTGGCCGTGGCATTGAGGGTCTCTTGAAGGCCGGCGGGGTCACGGTCCTGCAAGGCACCGGCCGTCTGGCGGGGGCCGGCGCCGTGGAGGCATCGCTGGCCGATCGCACCGAACTCATTACGGCCAAGTCCGTCATCGTGGCCACCGGCTCGTCATCGGCGGTCCCACCGATTCCCGGCGTCGACCTCCCCGGCGTCATCGACAGCGACGGAGCGTTCGAGCTTGATGAAGTTCCGGAACACATCCTGGTGGCCGGCGCCGGTGCAGTGGGCGTGGAGTGGGCAACGCTTTTCGCTCTGCTCGGCGGCAAGGTCACTCTCGTCGAGATGCTGCCGCGCGTCGTGCCCAACGAGGACGCGGCCGTCAGCGCGGCCATGCGCAAGATCCTGATCCAGCAAGGCGTCAGGGTCCACACGGGCACGCGGATCGATTCGATAGCGCAGGCCGACCCGCACCTCCAGGTGACGCTGGCGACGGACGGCGAGTCGGAGTTAGTGGAGGCCTCGCACGTGCTGCTGGCGACCGGTCGTCGAGCGAACGTGGCCGATGTGGGACTGGATTCGGCCGGCGTGCGTTTCACTCCGCGCGGGATCGGCGTCAATGAACATCAGCAGACCAGCCGGCCAGACATCTACGCCATTGGCGATGTGATTGGCGACAAGCTGCTGGCGCACGTGGCGTCCCACCAGGGCGTGGTGGCCGCTGAGCATGCGCTGGGGCGCCCCTCGGTCTACGAGCCCAACGCCGTTCCCGCCTGCACATTCACCCACCCCGAGATCGCCAGCGTAGGCCTCACCGAGGAAGCGGCGAAGGACGAGCGCGGCGACATCCAGATCGGCATGTTCCCGTTCCAGGCACTGGGTCGCGCTCGCGCCTACGGCGACACTGACGGCTTCGTCAAGATCGTGGCAGGCCGGCAGTACGGCGAGATTCTGGGCATGCACGTCATCGGTCCCGGCGCCAGCGACATCATCGCCGAGGGTGTGCTGGCCATCCGGTTGGAAGCCACCCTGGACGACCTGCGTGAGACCGTGCATGCGCACCCGACCTTCGCCGAAGCCACCGCCGAATCGGCCTGGCAGGCAATCAACGCCCCCATCCACCTGCCGCTGCCGCGGAACGGACGCTGAGCCACTCGGGCGCGCAGCCACTGCAACTCGCGATTGCCGGCCTGGGAGCAATCGGAGCCGAAGTCGCACGCGCCGTCCGATCGGGCGAGGCGCCGGGAGTCGAAGTTGCCGCCGTTGTTGAACCGATAGAAGGACCAACGCGCGACCGCCTGGCGGCTGCGGGCGTCCCGGTTCACACCGATCTCGCGACTCTGAACTGGAATGGAGTTGATGCCGTACTCGAAGCCGCCTCACAGGCCGCTCTCCGTGTCATTGCGCCGCAAGTTCTCAGCCGAGGGGTCGACCTGGTGGCGTTGAGCGCCGGCGCGACGCTGGATGGGGATTTTCTTGAGTCGCTGCTGAGTGCCGCGCAGGCTTCGGGCGCACGAATCTGGGTGCCGTCCGGCGCTCTTGGCGCGCTTGACGTCGTACGCGCGGCGCGTGTGGGCGACGTGACGTCGATCACGCTGACCACCACCAAACCGCCGCTGGCCCTGGCGGACGCGCCCTGGGTAGTGGAGCAGGGGATTGACCTGACGGACACGACCCAGCGACGCGTAATCTTCTCAGGCGGCCCACGGGAAGCCGTGCGCGGCTTTCCTCAGAACGTCAACGTGGCCGCGTTGCTGGCCCTGGCCGCGGACGATCCCGACCGTATGCGCGTGACCGTAGTGGCCGACCCCGAAGCGCCCGGCAATGTGCATGAGGTCGAAGCTCTTGGCTCCTTCGGAACCATGCGCCTACGGCTGGAGAACCGGCCGAGCGAGACAAACCCCAAGACCAGCGCCTTGGCAGCCCAGAGCGTTATCGCGTTGTTGCGACAGCTCGGCTCACCGCTGCGGTTCGCGTAGCCTCGCCATCCGCGCGCGCCAGCCCCGGCAGAGCGAGTACAAGTCATCGCGCTAACGTCCGGCGCGGTTGCAAGCCGAACGCATCTTCGGCGTCAGCCAAATCCGCAGATTAGTTGACGAGTACTTCCAGTCGGCGCTTTCGCACCACTTCATGACCGCCAAGATAGACAGACACGGTGCGGGCAATGTTGCAGATGTTCTCGGACGCGTCTCCGTCGACCACCAGTAGATCGGCCTGACGTCCTGGGATAAGCGATCCGGTCACCTCGCCGAGGCCGATGGCTTGGGCGGCGGCGCCGGTGACCAGGTGCATAGCGTCCACCGGCGTGGTATCGAGCGCCACGACGGCGCTGATGACCGAGAGCGGGAACTCATGAAATGGCGTGTCGATTACGCCGGCGTCCGTGGACACAACGTGCGGCACACCTTGCTCGCGCATGTAACGAAAATTTGCGCCCGCAGCGCGGATGCGCTCGCGCTCGTTGGCGGGCAGTTCGTCCAGGTGCGCCATGTCGCGGAACGGGGTGCGATTCATGGCCGCCAACGTCATATGGACAGACTGATGCGTGGCATCGATTCGATCGACGGCCGCGGCGTCGATCGCCGACTGGCCGCGGACTCCGTCAGCCGTAAGCCATGAACAATGCTCCAGCGTATCCACACCGGCATCAATGGCGTCGCGGCAACCGTCCGCACCGAGCACATGAGCCGCAACATGACGCCGGAGCCGATGAGAGTCGGTAACCAGCGCGCGCAGCGTCTCCAGGTCGTACTGGGAGTGCCCGGCCTGGGAGCCGGGCGTCATCATGCCGCCGGTGGCCATGACCTTGATGAAGTCGGCGCCGGCTTCGACCATCTGGCGAGCAGCGCGCACAACCTCGTCGCGCGAATCGGCGCGCAGGCCGCACCAATTCAGATGTCCACCGGTGGTGGTGATCGGCGCCCCACAGACCATGAGGCGCGGACCCAGAAACTGGCCGGCACGCTGCGCGTCGCGAATCAGCATGTTGAGGGTCCGGTAGCCGCCCGTGTCGCGCATGGTGGTCACCCCGGTTGCCAGGGCACGCTGGGCGTTCTGGATTGCGGTGATAACACGGTCCTCGTTGGAGGCGGACTTATGGACTGCCAGCGTGCGTTCGTGGCTGGAATACGCGCCGAACTGCAAGTGGCAATGGCAGTCGATCAGGCCCGGCATGATGGTGGCGTCGCCGTAGTCCACCACGTCCGCGTCCTCCGCGAGCGGCCGGGCCGGCCCGGCATACGTGATGACATCGCCGCTGAGTACCACCTCAGCGTCATGGCACGGCTCCGCACCCGTGCCGTCGATTAGCGTGGACGCGCGGATGACCAACTCAGGCATTGCCGCAGTGCCTATGGCAGCGATCGGGCGCAGTATCTTAGCCGCCTGCCGCGGTCGCCCTGGTCACGCTTAGCACAAGCGTGTCCACCGCCTCGCAGACCAGCCCGCTGCAAACCTGGTTAAAACGAGAATTCAACAGAGGACGGGCGCCTCTCCTCGGTCATGGCTTCGGAGAAGCGCCCCAATAGGGCAGTATTGGCGGATGACCATTCAATCCCCCTCGCCTCTATTGGTCGAGATTGAGCACTTACTCGACCACGTAACCAAGCCCGCCCAATACCTGGCGGGCGAGCACAACGCGCGCCAGAAGGACTGGGCTTCGGCGCAGACTCGCCTGGCGCTCTGCTTTCCAGACGCCTACGAAATTGGGATGTCAAATCTGGCCATGGGCCTGCTCTACGAGCTGGTCAACGACGACACCCCGCACCTCTGCGACCGCAGCTTCACCCCCCTGCCCGACATGGCTGACGCCATGCGAGCGCACGACCTCCCGCTCTTCGGCTGGGAGTCGCGCCGGCCCCTCCGCGACTTCCACATCCTCGGCTTCTCCATGAGCTACGAGAGCGGCAACACCAACGTATTGGAGATGCTGGACCTCGCCGGCATCCCGATCGAGCGGGTAGACCGCTCCGATGACGACCCGCTAATCCTCGGCGGCGGCTCGGCCGTTTCCAACCCCGAGCCCATGGCCGATTTCTTCGACCTGATCGCCGTCGGCGAGGGCGAGGATCTGCTTCAGCAGGTGCTCAATCTGCACGCCGAGTTCGACCGCTCCCAACCCGGTTGGCGCCACGACTTCATTGCGGCCGCCGCCCGCACCATCCCCGGCATCTACGCCCCCGGCCTCTATGAGCCCCAGTACGCGGACGACGGCGCATTCCTGGGCCACCGGCGGATGCGCGATGACCTGCCGGAGCGGATCAAGCGCCAGTACGTCGACATTGATGTCTACAGCGGACCCCGGAGTCCCGTTGTGCCCAACACTGGCGTCGTGCACGACCGCATTGCCGTCGAACTCGACCGCGGCTGCGCTCGCGCCTGTCGCTTCTGCCAGGCCGGCTACCTCTACCGTCCGGTGCGCCACCGCCGCAAGGACCTGGTGGAGCAGGCCGTGGACCGATGCCTTACCGCCACCGGACAGAGCGAGGTCTCGCTGCTCTCCCTCAATGCCGTCGACTACGAGGGGTTGGATGGTGTCATCAACGAGGTGTACGACTCCGCCGAGGACTACGTCCGCGTCTCCATCCCCTCCACCCGCGTCGAGACCTTCAACGTTGACGTGGCCGATGCCCTGCAGCGCGGCGGCAAGCGCGGCGGCAGCCTCACCTTTGCCCCCGAGGCCGCCACCCCCCGCATGCGTCGGGTCATCAACAAGGAAATCTCGGACGAGGACCTGCTGGAAACCTGCGACATGGCCTTCCAGCGCGGTTTCCGCACCATCAAGCTCTACTTCATGATCGGCCAGCCCACCGAGACGATTGAGGACGCCCAGGCCATCGCCCACCTGGCCAACCGGGTCATGGCCGTCGGGCGCCGCCACCACGGCAAGCGCGCCAAGGTCAACGTCACCGTCTCCACCTTTATCCCCAAGCCCTTCACGCCGTTCCAGTGGCACCCGCAGGACCGCAGCGACGCCATTCGCGCCAAGCAGCAGGCCTGCTTCGACATCGCCCGCGACCGCAACATCCATCTCATGTGGCACGACCCGCAGGAAAGCCACATCGAGGCCCTGCTGGCCCTTGGCGACCGGCGCGTGGGCCGCGCCATCAAGGGCGCCTGGGAACGCGGCTGCCGCTTCGACGGCTGGATGGA